>CANOFI010000297.1 GCA_947565255.1 uncultured Lachnospiraceae bacterium | reverse complement strand
AACATTTCATGCCATATTTTTTCATATTTTAAAATATGCATACGGTTATAAGGCTGAAAATATTGTAAGAGAAGAGGACAGGCTTCATTTTTTCCGGGAAACAATCCAGGGTATGGATTTGGAGATTGAAGACGCGGCGGAATTTATTCAGGGAATTACAGGTGAAATCAGCCGGATTAAAAATGAACAGATCGATTTGGAGCATTATTATTCCACGAATTGTCCGGAAGATGTTTTTCGAAAACTCTACAAAAGTTATCAAAATTTTTTGCAGAGACGCGGTCAGCTTGATTTTGATGACATGCTTGTATACTGTTATGAGCTTTTTAAAGAGAGGGCGGATATTTTGCAGGCATGGCAGAAAAAATACCAGTACATATTGATCGATGAGTTTCAGGATATCAACCGAATCCAGTATGAGATTATAAAAATGCTGGCATTGCCGGAAAATAATCTGTTCATTGTCGGGGATGACGACCAGAGCATTTATCGTTTCCGCGGGGCACGGCCGGGAATTATGCTGCATTTTGAGGACGATTACCCGGATGCCAGGCGCGTGCTTTTGAATTTAAATTACCGGTGCAGCGGGGAGGTGGTTGCCGGCGCGGTGCGGGTAATTTCACATAATAAGGAGCGTTTTCATAAAAAGATTGAGGCGTTTCATGAGCCCGGGGACCCGATTCACGTTGTTGCATTCGATGAGTTTTCGCAGCAGAATGAACGGATGCTAAAGCTGATACGGCAGTATGCTTCCGAAGGGGTGGAGTACAGGGAGATGGCTGTTTTGTTCCGTACCAATACGCAGCCGAGAATGCTTGTGCAAAAGCTGATGGAATGTAACATTCCTTTTAAAATGAAAGATGCGATGCCGAATATTTATGAACACTGGATGGTAAAAAATATTCTATCTTATATTAATATTGCGCTTGGAAGCCGCAGGAGAAGCGAGTTTCTGCAAATTGCGAATAAACCCAAACGCTATTTGTCAAGGGATGCGTTTTCAGATGAGACAGTGGACATGCAGAAACTCAAGCACTATTACCGTTCGAAAGACTGGATGGTGGAACGGATTGAAAAGCTGGAGTATGACTTACAGATGCTTCGTTCCATGACACCCTATGCGGCAGTCTGCTATATTCGAAAGGCGGTCGGATACGATGCGTACCTGCTTGAATATGCGGAATACAGGCGTATGAAGGCGGAGGAACTCTATGAGCTGTTAGAGGAAGTGCAGGAATCCGCAAAACCGTTTTCCTGTTACGAGGAATGGTTTGCCTATATCGAACAGTATAAAAAGGAGCTGGCAGAACAGACTGAAAAAAGAAAGGAACGGATACAGGCCGTGACCCTGTCTACCATGCATGCGTCAAAAGGGCTGGAATACCGGGTCGTTTTTATTATGGATGCCAATGAGGGTATTACGCCGCATCACAAATCCGTCATCGAGGAAGATATGGAGGAGGAGAGGAGGATGTTCTATGTTGCCATGACACGGGCAAAAGAAAAGCTTCATATCTTTTATTCAAAAAAACGGTATAATAAGCAGCTGCAGCCCTCGCGCTTTGTCGGAGAGCTTTTGTTAGACGAAGGCGCTTTAAAGGAGGGACAGCAAATCGTACATAAGGTATACGGGCGATGTCAGATTTTGAATACGGACGGCAGAAAATTAAACATACAATGCCTGTCAACAGGAAGAACATATGTTCTGGACGTAGGGTTTTGCAGGGAACAGCAGCTGATAACAACAGTGGAAAAAGAAAGGGAAGATAAGCTATGATTTACACGCCGATGACACGCAAAGCACTGAACATTGCCTATAAAGCTCATGAAGGACAGACGGATGCATCCGGGCTCCCCTATATTTTTCATCCCTACCATATAGCGGAACAGATGACGGATGAGGTGACCACGTGTGTGGCACTTTTGCATGATGTGCTGGAGGATACTGGTATAGAAAAGCAGGCGCTTGCAGGGGAATTTCCGGAGGAGGTTATGGAAGCGCTTACATTGCTGTGCCGTGATGATTCGGTTCCTTATATGGACTATATCCGCAGAATCAAACCAAATCCGGTAGCAAGAGCTGTAAAATTAGCGGATATTGCCCATAATTCGGATGAAAGCCGTCTGAATGGAGTCCGCATTCCGAAGGAACGGCTGGAGCACTGGAGGGAGAAATATACTGAGGCAAAACGGTATTTGGAAGAGTAGAAAACCTGTTTTTACTTAACATATTTTGCATAAAATCACTAAAAAGTGTAAATGATATAAATGAAAAAGTATGAAATTCTGATAAACCATTTAGAAAATAAAAAATAATACTTGAATTTTTTCCATTATTTAGGTAAAATACCAAGTAGGAATGTTTGTGAATTGGACAACCATTCATAGACATAACAAATATATTAATAGGAGGAATTTATAATCATGGCAGTAAAAGTAGCAATCAATGGTTTTGGACGTATTGGACGTCTTGCATTCAGACAGATGTTCGGGGCAGAGGGATATGAGTT
>CANOFI010000296.1 GCA_947565255.1 uncultured Lachnospiraceae bacterium | reverse complement strand
ATGCTTGCATGTAAGCAGAAGCCAGCCGATTCCATGTTATAGGGCGGTACTGAGTGCCAGTGGCACTCGTTTAGTACGGACCGGAGAGGAGCGGAGACGCCCGTGAATTCGGGAAATCTTCGATTTCCCGAATTTGCACTGCGGAGTAGAGCTGGGCGACTCCCCCAAAGAGACAAAGACCGAATCCGCACAGCAGGGCTACGCAATACGCCCCCATCCCCAAACAGCGCCCCCATCCATTGCTATTTGATACAAAAAAGGAAGTGAATCCGTGATAGAACATGAAAATCAAAGAAAAAAAACAGTATACATCATTGGCCATAAAAACCCCGATACCGACTCAATATGTTCTGCCCTTGCCTATGCAGACATCAAAAGCAGAACAGAAGACAACATTTTCATCCCCAAAAGGGCGGGTCATATCAACGAAGAAACCCAGTTTGTTCTGCAGCGGTTTGGAATAAAGCCGCCGGCGCTGATGACGGATGTCGGAACCCAGGTCAAGGACATTGAAATCCGCCGGACGGAGGGCGTGGACAGCGGAATTTCATTAAAAAAAGCCTGGGAAATTATGCGCGAAAAAAATGTAGTCACGCTTGCCATCACCAGCGAAAACGAACAGCTGGAGGGCCTGATTACCATCGGCGATATCGCAACTTCCTATATGGACGTATACGACAGCCGCATTCTTGCGACTGCGAGAACAAAATACCGGAATATTATTGAGACCATCGGCGGTACGATGGTAATCGGGAATGAACACAGTTACTTTATGCGCGGAAAAGTATTAGTGGCGGCGGCGAACCCGGATATGATGGAAAATTATATCGAAGAAGACGACCTGGTTATTCTGGGAAACCGTTATGAATCCCAGCTGTGTGCGATTGAGATGAAGGCAGGCTGCATCATTGTCTGTGAGGGCGCTTCCGTTTCCAATACAATAAAAAAGCTGGCCCAGGAGCGAAGCTGCACGATTATAAGCACTCCGCATGACACATTTACGGTGGCAAGGCTGATTTATCAGAGTATGCCCATCAAATATTTCATGCGCTCGGACCATTTAATTACCTTTCAGACAGAATCTTTTATAGAAGATATCCGTGAAATTATGGCGAAAAAGCGTCATAGAGATTTTCCAATTCTGGATGAAAACGGATGCTATGTCGGGATGATTTCCAGGCGCAACCTCCTGAATATGGGACGAAAAAATGTGATTCTGGTAGACCACAATGAAAAGTCCCAGGCTGTGGATGGCATTGACGGCGCACAGATACTTGAAATTATCGACCATCACAGAATCGGAACGTTAGAAACCATGTCGCCGGTATATTTCCGCAACCAGCCGCTTGGCTGTACGGCGACAATTATGTACAAAATTTATGAGGAACACAATTTGGAAATTCCGCCTAAAATAGCTGGAATTTTGTGCGCAGCAATTCTGTCGGACACGTTAATGTACCGTTCACCGACCTGTACGCAGACGGACCGGGAGGCCGCAGAGCATCTGGCACAGATTGCCGGTATCGATGTAGAAGGATTTTCCGGCGAAATGTTCCGCGCCGGCAGCAATTTGAAAAATAAAACGGCGGAAGAGATCTTTTTGCAGGATTTCAAAAAGTTTTCTGCAAATGACGTCAGTTTTGGTGTGGGTCAGATTAATGTCATGCGCGATGAGGATTTAAAAGAACTGAAACAGCGGATAAAAGAGTATCTTCCGGAGGCGTACCAGAAGCAGAATGTCCAGATGTTATTTTTTATGTTAACCAATATTCTGGAGGAGCGCACCGAACTTTTATGTGTAGGTGCAAATGCAAGCAAGCTGATTGAAGAGACCTTTGAGGTGAGTGCCTACGACGGCGTATACCGGCTGAAAGGGGTTGTTTCAAGGAAAAAACAGCTGGTTCCGGCTCTGGTGGAGGCAATGCAGCAATAAGACAGGGAAGATTAGACGAATACCAAGGAAAGCGAGGCGGTTTTATGCGGATTGCAGCATGTTGTATTGAAAATTACAAATCGATAAAAAAGCTAAAAATGGAAGAAATGGAGCCGGCGGTCATCCTGGTTGGCAGAAATAATACCGGCAAATCCGTCGTGATGGAAGCGCTTCTGGTTGCTTTTGGGTATACCGCATTCAGGGAGGAAAAGAATTTTTATGACCCGCGTCTGCCTGTCAGGATTTCGATTACGCTGGAGATTCGTGAGGAGGACCTGTGGCTGCTTTATCAGAATCAGAAGGTAAGCAGAGAGCGGGAATTCAGCGCTTGGAAGCAGGCATTTCTGGCGTGTCTTCCTGATTATGATGCACAGAAGGGCACTATTTCCTTTATATTTGTGGCAAATACAAACCTGGATGTATATTATGAGGACAGCAGAGGGCAGGAAAATCTGTTTATCCGCGAAATTCTGCCGAAAATACATTACATTAATCATGACAGGGAGCTGGCGGCAATACAGGATGATATTTTTAACTTTGAAGGAAACGAGCGTCTTGCCATGCTGCGCGATAACGTCTGTATGCATGACCGTCTGAAACGCTGCAGCCAGTGCTTTTCCTGTATAGAGGAGATTCAGAAAAAAATGCATTAAAAAAGAGCGCTATTTTAAAATTTACGCAAAAGCGTAT
>CANOFI010000295.1 GCA_947565255.1 uncultured Lachnospiraceae bacterium | reverse complement strand
TTTGCCAATACCATTGCAGATGATGACAGCTGCATCCGGCGCTCAATTCTCTGCCGTACCCATAAAAATGAAACGATTGACAGCTTCTCTTATGCTGTTTACAAGACATACTGCCGGAAACATTCGCTGACACCATATGTGCCGGACTTAGGCGATTACAATGAATTCTCTTTCTGTTATTCCGGGAAACCGGGAGCATATGAAATCATTTCACTCGTTGACGTACTGAATGGAACCGTGGACACAAGGACCTTTAAAGACTGTATTGTTCTGGTGGGCGCTTATGCTCCCGGAATGCAGGATGCATTCAACACACCCGTCAACCGTTCCGAACAAATGTACGGTGTGGAAATCCATGCAAATATTATTGAAGCCTTTTTAGAAGAAAAGACCTATCACCCTCTTCCATCGCTGTGGAGCGCCATTGCCACCGGACTTCTCGCAATGCTTTATTACCTGATTCTGACAAAAAGCCAAAGCTCTCCTGACAGCGCACAGACCGATACACCGGTACGTACCTTTGGCTCCCTGTTTGCCAGAATTAACATCATCTCCGGTACATTAATCGGAATTGCCCTAATCGCCGCCGAGCTCCTTGCCGGCCGGTTTCTGTTCGGCCGGGGAATCGAACTTCCTCTTCTCACACTGCCTGTCTTTCTCATACTGATTTATGCTTTTCAGTTAATCGGCAGCTATATCGAGGAGCGGATGAAACGAAAACAGATTGTAAGCGCTTTCAAAAAATATGTTGCACCGCAGATTGTTGACGAGCTGTCCCAAAAAGGACAATTCGAAATTGCACTTGGCGGGGAAAACCGGGATATTGCCGTCTTATTTGTTGATATACGCGGTTTTACCCCGCTATCGGAGAGTCTGGAGCCGGAACAGGTAGTGAAAATTCTGAATGAATATCTGGCCCTGACCACGGATGCTATTTTCCGAAACAGCGGAACTCTGGATAAATTTATCGGCGACGCCACAATGGCAATCTTCAATGCGCCGTTTGACCTGGACGATTATGTCTACCGGGCGGTCTGTGCAGCAAGGGATATCGTTGCCGGAAGCAGCGAATTACAGGACCGGCTGTATAAACAATTCGGCAAAACCATAAAATTTGGAATCGGCGTCCACTGCGGACCCGCTACCGTCGGCAATATCGGGTGTGATGTCCGAATGGACTATACAGCCATCGGCGATACGGTCAATACCGCCGCAAGACTGGAGAGCAACGCCAAAGGCGGCCAGATCTTAATCAGCGACACGGTTTTAAAACGCCTGGAAAACCGGATTGCTGTCTCTGAAGTCGGCACCATTCCGTTAAAAGGAAAAAGTAAGGAAGTTATGGTGTATCAATTGGATGAGATTTTATCCTGATAAAAACTATGGAGGATGGTCACAGTGCAAATTCAGAAAATCTGTGATTTTCTGAATTCACGGGCATTCGCCCTATGGAAAAGGACAGGAATGAAATTTTTGTCATGCAAGCATGACAAAAATTTCATTCCTGTCCTTTTCCGCACTGCTCATTGCTTTCGTGAACATTATACCACATACTTCGTAAGTTCTTCATTTGCATATCTGTGGAACAAATCTGTAAGCACACCGTCTAACTTTCCCTCTTCCACCATGGAATGAAGAACCTCCAGCGCCTGCTGCATCGGTATTGCCTGTTTATAGGGCCGGTCTCTTGCCGTCAGCGCGTCAAAAATGTCTGCCAGAACGAGAATCCGAACCTCCATTGGTGTCTGCTCCGCGCCCAGATGATTCGGATAACCGCTTCCATCCAGTAATTCATGGTGTGACCCCGCCCAAAACGGCACATCTTTATAAGAATGGTTAAAACGGATATTGGAAAGAATCTTGCTCGTCATTTCCACATGACCCTGCATAATCTTTCTCTCCTCCACAGTAAGGGTTCCCCTCTTAATCAGCAGACATTCTTTCTCATAGCCTGTCAGATATGGAATCTTTTCTCCATCAGGCTTTTGATATACACGCTCTGCCAGCTCCTTCACAAAAGCCTCCGCTTCCTCCCTCAAAAAACTAAACTGGTCCAGCTCCTTTACAAAAGCCTCTGCCTCTGTCAGATAACGGCATTCTTCCTCGCACTGTTCTTTTGATATCCGATTCTCATAATAATCAATCTTATAATAACTCCGCAGCTGTTCAAATCTGGATATCACATCCTCTACATGCCGCCCAAGCCGTGTCGCTTTATTCATAACCGAGAGCGGCACGCTCATCTTACCGATATCATGAAGCCCTGCCGCCAGCACAAGCTGCTCCTTCTGATTGCTGTCCAGATGGATTTCACATCTTCCTTCCTTGTATTCTTTATTGACAAAATCAACAAATCCTGCCGTATACATGGCAACATTTTTCGTATGATTGGCATTATAGGGCGTTCTCTGGTCAATTACAACTGCCATTGCCTCCACAAAGGAATACAAAAGCTCCTTAATCTCCTGAAGATAACGCATATTGGAAATGGCAATCGCCGTCTGTGACGCAAGTGACAATATAATCTTCTCAAAAGCCGGTGCAAATGGAATGATATGGTTTTCCTTGTCCATTGCATTCATAAGCTGCAGCACCCCGATCAGCTCATGTTCATGATTTTCCATGAAATCTTCTTGTTCAATATAGATTTCACGTGAAAAAGGTATTTT
>CANOFI010000294.1 GCA_947565255.1 uncultured Lachnospiraceae bacterium | reverse complement strand
ATTCTCCCGCTCATTAACGGTATGACGGTTTTATTCGCAAATGAGAAACAGGCTAAAGTACAAATCGCCCTGAATGCGCTCTTAAGAGAGAATCCGGCCGACGTAATGCAGACCACGCCGACAAAAATGAGATCCTTAATTGGTGATTTCAGCCAATGCGAGTATTTGCAGTCTCTGAAAGCAATTATCTTGGGCGGTGAGGCTTTGGATTCCGCCCTCGTTTCGGACCTTCGCAAATTAACAGCGGCTCACATTTTCAATATTTATGGGCCAACCGAGACGACCGTATGGTCTACTAACACGGAAATATTGCCTACGGATGACATCACGATTGGCAGGCCGATTGCCAACACGCAAATACACATCGTGGACAAACACTTAAATCTGGTTCCCATCGGCGTCACTGGTGAGCTGTGTATAGCTGGTGACGGCGTGGGCGCGGGCTATCTCAACCGCCCGGAGCTGACGGCGGAGAAATTTATCGACAATCCCTTTGGAGCGGGCAGGCTCTACAAGACCGGTGACCTTGCCTATTGGCGCGAAGATGGGAAGATCGTCTATGTGGGCCGGAACGACTTTCAAGTGAAGATCCGTGGCCTGCGCATTGAGTTGGGCGAGATCGAAAACGCGCTCCAGACGCTTGACGCCGTTTCTCAGGCGGCGGTGGTTGTGCGGAAAAATGAGGCGGGCCGCCAGTTTATCTGCGCCTTCTACACAGGGCAGGAGACGGACAGCAGAGTCTTCCGCACCGCAATTGGGCAGAAACTGCCCAAATATATGCTGCCCCACAGCTTCACGCATCTGGAATCTATGCCTCTCACCAGCAGCGGTAAAGTGAACCGCAAGGCCCTGCCAGAAGTGGATTTGAACAACATCGCAAATGCGGTAATTTATGCAGCTCCAAAAACTGAGCAGGAGACTGTCCTGGTCAACGCGGTGCAGTCTGTCCTGCATATCAAAAGAGCTGGAACTGCGGATAATTTCTTTGATCTGGGCGGCGACAGCCTGAAGGCCATCGAGCTGATTGCGGAACTGGAACAGGCTGGGTACAGCGCAGAGGTCAAGACTGTTTTCGAGGCCAATACCTTAGAAGAGCTGGCCGCACGTTTGACAACTGCTAAGACCGTGCAGGAGGCAGCGATTCCCTCGGGCCCTCTCCCCGCAACGGACGCGCAGGTGCGCGTCTACACCGCCCAGGCCATGGCCGGGGGTACCGCTTACAATGTTCCCTACGCCTTACGGGTTGAACGGCTTGACCCGACAAAGCTGCAAGCCGCGGTTTCCCTGCTGGTGGAGCGGCACGAAAGCCTCCGCACAAGGTTTGAAAACCGGGGCGGCCAAATTATGCAGATTGTAGAGGATTCTGCAAACTGCACCGTAGAGGTGCTGGAAAGCGAGGACATCTCCGCGTTTATCCGCCCGTTTGATTTGGAGACTGCACCCCTGATGCGGGTCGGGTATTATCAAAACACCGTCATGCTCGATATGCATCATATCATTACCGACGGCAGCTCGATGCCCATTCTCTTCCGGGAATTGAATGAGCTTTATATGGGCCGGACGCTGGATAAATCGCCGGTACAATATCGGGAATTCGCCGCACAGAAACACAATCATATGCAAGCGGAGCAATATTGGCGCTCTGTCTTTGCCGATGAGCCGCCCGTGCTGGAGATGAATACCGATTATCCCCGGCAGAACCGGCAGACCTTCTCCGGAGCGGCCCTGTATGAGACATTTTCCGGCTCCCTGCATGAGCGAATCCGTGAGAAGTGCAGAACGGCAAACATTACACCGTACGCCTTCTACATGGGGGCGTTCTATGTTCTGCTGTCCAAATTCAGCGGTAACGAGGACGTCGTGGTGGGAGTTCCCGCCAGCGGCAGGACCGGAAAATTTTTAAACACAATCGGAATGTTTGTCAACACTCTGGCTCTTCGGAACAGACCGGAGGGTGGTAAAACGGTTTCCGAATTTTTGCGGGAGATCAAGAGCGTGACCGCGCAAGCTCTAAACAATCAGGAATATCCTTTCGGGGAGCTGGTGAAGGCGCTGGGGATTCACGCCGAAAACAGGCATCCTCTGTTTGTCGTGATTTTCGCGTATCAAAGCGAAGAGATGACGGACATATATTTTGGGGACAAACCCGCAGAACTGCTGCCTATCCCCATAACGATTGCTAAATGTGATTTTACCTTTAATATTTATCCCCGCTCAGGGGACATGGTCGTGATGGTGGAATACTGCACTGATCTCTATAAGGAGCAAACCATTTGGCGCTTGCTGAAAGGGTATCGAACAGTTCTTGCGCAAATGCTGGACGGCGAAAAGCGCCTTGCCGATATTTCAGCCGTAACCTACAGCGAAAGACAGAGGCTTCTCTACAGCTTTAATGACACAGCCGTGGATTATCCCAAGGACAAATGCGTTCACGCGCTGTTTGAGGAGCAGGTCGAGCGTACCCCGGATAAAACAGCGGTAATTGCCTGTGACCGCACCTTAACCTATCGGGAGTTAAACGAGCAGGCCAACCGGATTGCTCATGGCTTGATTGACCAAGGCGTCAAGCCCGGTGATATCGTGGCTTTTGCCCTTCCGAGAAGAAGCTATCTCATCGCAGCCATGTACGGTAAAATCTTTGTCCGTATCACATGGCTTTTGGACTCCCAAGTGCTTTC
>CANOFI010000293.1 GCA_947565255.1 uncultured Lachnospiraceae bacterium | reverse complement strand
GAAAATGGTGTATTATATAGATATAATGGACAAATAAAAATAATGCCACCTATGAAAAAATAGATTCCTGTATGCAATATTTAAAAGAAAAACTGAATGATTCGCATTTTATTTACCGGTACAAAAATACGATTGCAAAAATACCATATCATAAAATATTGTATTTCACCAGCCGCAACCAGTATACAGAAATTGTAACCAAAGAAAATGCCTACAAACAGGCTGAACCGTTAAAAAATATCCTTAAGAGCCTGCCCGTCCAGTTTGTGCAGTGCCACAGAACACTTATCGTAAATATACAGCAGATACATTCACTCCAGGGAAAAAATATATACCTGTCAACCGGGGAACTGCTCCCTGTCAGCAACACTTATCTGAATACGCTGCAGAATGCTTTTCTCCAACACATCTCTTTTAGAAAGTGAGGCTGATTATGATACACCATTTATCCGAAAAAATCGGTGCCCTCCTTGTTGCATACGGTTTGCCGAAAGAAAACAAAGAAATTTATACATATGGGGCAGAATGCTTTATTAATTTATTTATATGCGATTTTATCCTGCTCCTATGGTCCATTTATTTTGACTGTGTCTGGGAAATGATTATATGGATTGTCACTTATACCCTTCTTCGAAACCACCTTGGCGGATATCATACACAAAAAAACTGGCAATGTATGATTGCCAGTATACTGCTCGGCATCTTAAGTCTAAGCACCCGCACCTTTTGGCTTGCACACCCCATTACAGTAATTATAACATTTATACTATTAATGTTCTGTATCATTACTGTCACCAAAATTGCCCCCGTGCTTCATCCGAACCATCCGCTGTCCGCCAAAAGACAAAAGACCGAGCGCATCCGAAGCATTGTAATCATTACTGTCGAGGTGCTGGCTGCAGCCGCCGTATTTTTTTTCGACGTCTCGTATTGCGGCGCCATGATATCCGGTATAATTATGGCAACCTTTTTTGCGGTTGTCGGACATTTGAAAAATTTTGAAAAAACCGATGCTATGTGAAAATCAGAAAAACCGCACGTTTATTTTGCATTTCTCAGTTCATGTACCACAACGCAATTCGGCGTTTCTATCGAAATCGCCTTACCGCACATGATAAGAAGCCCCTTTTCATAATCCACCCGGAAGAAAGTAATGCTGTTTGACTCATGGTTTAACGAAAACAAGTGGTTTCCGTCTGGAAAAAGGTCAATATCCTTTGGATATTCCCCGCTGACCGGAAGTATGAACTTACATTCCAGCATACCGGTCTCTTTATCCACATGATACGCACACACACTGTTATCTCCGGCATTCGAGCAGAACAAATACTCTCCGCCGCAGCCAAACTTCATGGCTGCCGCTGCGCTTCCCGTAGCATGGGAATCATTCAGTGTACTGATGGTCTGTATCTTTTCAAACTTTGGATTTTTTCCGCTTCCGTCATACTGGTACACATTGACATAATTTTTGAGTTCACAGATTAAATAGGCGAACCGGCCATCCTCACTGAAAATCATATTTCTCGGAGCAGACTCCAGTTCACACGGCACAATATCAACCAGATTCAATTTCCCATTGCCTGGATTAATTTTATAAACATTGACATGATCCACACCCAAATCTACGACACACAGATATTTTTCATCCGGAGTCAGGGTTGCGCAGCTGATGTGGGGGCGAAAATTCCGTTCTGCCACACTCCCGAGTCCTTTGTGGAAAATTCCATCCAGAATCGGTCCAATGCTTCCGTCTTCATTCAG
Organism: uncultured Lachnospiraceae bacterium; assembly: GCA_947565255.1. Taxonomy (GTDB): domain Bacteria; phylum Bacillota; class Clostridia; order Lachnospirales; family Lachnospiraceae; genus JAAVZI01. Next base: position 919 of record CANOFI010000293.1, on the reverse strand, counting down.
CCGCATAACCGTTACCTTTCCATCATGATATCCGCCCACAAACAAAAACTGGTTCTGGCTGTCGGTATCCAGATAACAGCCCCGCATTCCCTGTATGGAGGCCCTGTTGATTTCCTCCAAATCACCGTCTTCTTTAATCAGGAAAGCCTCCACGCCTTCATCCGCAATCGAATATAAATACTTCCCGTCTGCGGATATCGTAATATAGGACGGATTATTCACAGAAACAACCTTCCGAAGACTCATACAGCCGTGCTTTACGTCCATGTCAAAAATATGAATCCCCTTGCTGCTGCCATGGGTGTAGGTTCCGATATATGCAATATACTTTTTTTCGTCCATTATCCTTCTCCTTTTGTTACATTTTATCAGTACTGATTTTTGGCACTTCATCAATATGAAGATATTTGCCAATCACTTTTATCAGAAAATCATGGTCCGCCACATGTCCGATTCCCGAAACTGCCACGCTTCCAATAACGCCGGCTTCCTCCACCCGAATCGGAAATGCCCCTCCGTAAAATCCATATTCCGCCTCCGGCAAATTCAGACTGTTTTTATTTTCTTCTGATTTATCTATGAGCAGATACATATACAAACTGCTTTTTTCCATCAGCTTTACTGTGTTATGCTTCCGCATCATTCTCTGCATATTATAGCCGCTCATGCCATCCATCGCATGCTTAAACACATCCATATCATTCCGGCGAATCTGTACCGTTATGCAGATACCCAGCTTTTTAGCTTCCTGCACAAGCAGATTGCCCAGTTCCCACGCATCGTCATTCGTAAAATGTGTAAACTGCAAAACTTCCTCCTGAATTTCAAGAGTTTTCATCAATTCGTCTTTTGTCATACGGCATGCCTCCATTCTTCATCTTCCTATCATCTTACCGCAAATAATATCCGATTTTCACTG
>CANOFI010000292.1 GCA_947565255.1 uncultured Lachnospiraceae bacterium | reverse complement strand
ACGCAGTCTATCACATGCTCTGTCATTAGTCTATCCCTTACATATCGGATGTCTGATTACGGTTTTCCGCTTTTCAGGCGCCACCTTTCTGGCATCACTCAGATAAATCTCGTGATGCAAACGCTTGTCTGTAATATCAAGGGTGTAGCCCTGACTCTCCATAAACGCATGCATGCGTGCAACAGTAACAGGCTCATCGTCATAGGAGCCGATATGCATACACTGCACACACAAACCCTCATCATAGGTTAAAAATTCAGCCTTTGAAAAATCAGTTTTCTTCTTCCTGGACGCCTCCCCGACTGCCCATTCAAAATCAGCCTTTGTCACAAAATCAGGAAGACGAATCACGGATATCCATTGAAAGCGCTCCTTATGGGCGTAATCGATGCCATCCACGCCTTCCTGCCACCAAAAGCCCTCTAACGGCGGCACAACATAATCAAAATATCCATCGATTTGACGGTTACCCTTTTTGCTCATTTTGATGGTGAATGCAATGCCGTAGAGCAGGCCGATGGACTGTTTGTATTCCCCATCCTCTGCATTCGGGTCCCCCTGCCCGCGAACAGCTATATAGTTCATGCAAGGCACGGTAACAATACCAGGCTTATTCTTCGGCATATAGAATTCCTTATATTCCTTCTTGTAGTCAAACGACATCTTCCGTACCCCCTTTTACGAAGGAACCAATTTCAATTAAATTCCCTTCCGGGTCCGCGACATAACAAGTCCGCTGTCCCCATTCCTCTGTTGTCGGCGGCATGACCGGTACCGCTCCCTTTGCAAGCACCTCTTTATAGGCACGGTCAACCGAATCATAATTTTCGACAGATAATGCAATCTCATAATGCCCGTTTATGCCATCAGCATATGAAAAGTTATGTTCTGTCATTTTTTCAAAATCACTGCGCCGAAACATAAGAAAAAGCGTCCCGTCTTTTTCCAAATAAACGTTGCCTGCATCCTCCTTCTCCCGTATTTCAAAGCCAAGAACATCCCGGTAAAAACGAACCATCGTTCCCATATCTTTCACAAAAATACCAAATCCATCTAACCGCATCAAATGAACCTCCTTTTTCTTGATACATCCATCATAACAGAGAAAACACGACATCTATATGTCATGTTTTAGAATATTTTTCTATCAGGCCTGCTCCAAACTTTTTTAATTCTTCCCGCAGTTCAAAAGGCTCAAGTAATTCAATCCCGTCACCAAAAGACAGTACCCAGGACTTTATGCTTTCCAGGTCTGTAAAACCAAATGAAAATAACAGTGTGCCGTCCGCCTGCTCTGCAATGGAATCTGCCCCAAAATCCTCAAGGATGCGAAAACGGTATTTGGGCTGTATGAGCGCTTTCACCTGATAATTGTGCGGAAAAACTCTCTCATTTGATAAATCGGGATACTGCACCTCTCGTTCCTCAAACATTTCTCCAATTGATATATTTGTCATTCTGTTCAGTTTAAATAATCTGAAATCCCGGCGTTTCAGACACCAGCCCCATACATACCAGTCTGACCATTCAAAAATCAGATAATACGGTTCGATCTTTCTGTCGCTTTCTCCGGATGGCGATGAATAATGAAAACACAGATAGCCTTTGCTTTCCATTGCTCCATGAACCAGCTCAATGCGCTCAGACACAGCGGTCTTATTCCATGCCGCAAGATTTATCAAAATATGATTATCGCCGGGAAGAATGGAAGCTGCGCCTGCCGAGAGTTTTTCCATAAGCTGCAAATAGCGGTTCGTTCCGCTCACACTGTCAAGGCTTCTAAGTCCGGCCAGAATCGCCTGCATATCTGCATTTGAAAGTATGGTGCGGTTTACTCTGTAACCATCCATAATTTGAATCCCGCCGTTCACGCCCTGTGTGGTCGCAATTGGAATTCCGGCAATACAAAGGGCATCAATATCCCGGTTAATGGTTCTTCGGGATACCTCAAACATTTCCGCAAGTTCGGGAGCTGTAACCTTATCCTTTTGGAGCAGGACGGAAAGAATGCCAATCAATCGCTCTATCTTCATTTAAGCACCCCCATAAAGATTATATCATCATAAACAGGACATATCAGTGTCATGTTTATGATAGCAGTATTTTTAAGATAAATCAACAATTAACACAAAAAAGAAAAAACACTCCGCATTTTTCAGCGGAGCGCATCCATATTATAAAGCTGGTTTATATAAATTCTATATTATATGGTTTATTTGTAAGAAATCTTAACGTTTCCAGCAGAAATATCCAGAGCCTGCGCAACATAAGACTGAATACCGGCTTCTGAAGCGTCATCAAAACTATTATTGACGGTTATACACACATCAGCCTCTGACCATCTGCTGTTTGACTCTGTAATATTAATTACGCAATCTGATATTCCGGCTATATCCTTAACCGCTGAGGCAAGTGTCTCTTCGAGAAAGTTCACATAATCCGCCCCCTTCTCTTCCTCAGTCGGTCATTTTTTGCGGACAGTTCAATACATACCTTCCTTTTTCGCTCCCTGCTCCTGCGGTCTGTTTCTATTCTTTGAGCCTTTCTTACTTTTTCCCTGCACTTTGGACAAAACTTCGATACTCCAGAGCCGGGGACATATTCAACGCCGCACACCGTACAGTGTTTAGCGGCTAATGCCGTCCACCGCTTTGTGGGTGTGATATGTAATTCATCGACAAAGCCGATGAATTTAT
>CANOFI010000291.1 GCA_947565255.1 uncultured Lachnospiraceae bacterium | reverse complement strand
TTTCTGCCTCCGGAGAGCCTTTTTGTTTATTCTCTGCCTTCTTATTGCTCTTCTTTCTCTTTCTTCTTTTCTCATCCCATAGAATGGGGATTCCAAAAATCCGCAGCTTCCAGTGCAGCCTGTCCGTGTATGAGATTCCAAGACGAAAGAAAATCCCGAGAAATGTCACTGTGCCCTTTATTTTCCATGCATCCCTGTAACTGCCTTTCACACGGTACTTTACCGGCCAGAACAGCACACATAATAAAAGCAGCAGCAGAAGTCCTAAAAGTCCCAGCAGCAAAAAACCTATTACCTTTAGTATAACCAGGAATATATGTAACATATCCTCACACCCGCCATTTTCCAAATTTGTGTTTAGAACAGATGTATTGTCTGATATCCATTCCATTGGTATTTTCGTATACTTCTTTGGCAATCTGCTGCAATAGCTCCAGCGCTTCCTCATAGGACATGGCGATTCCGACAATGCGAATGTCCTGCCCCTTATAAAATGGCTGCTTTAAAAACGCCGCATTGATAATATCAAGGGAATTGCGTTCATTGGAGGCCAGCATAAGCAAATATACGCGCAGGGTACCGATTCTCATGGAAACTTTGCGTTTTATCTTTTCTTTGTGTTTTTCTGCTTTTTTTCCAACATATAAATTCTGATACCAAAATACGCCCATTGACTCTCCCTTAACTTCCAATTCCGCTGTATTGCAGATTCTCTACATTCTATATTTTACCATAAATCTTTGGAAAGTCAAATTATTTCTGAAACAGGAAACTGATTTTTATATCCGTGGGGCCACGCGCCAAAAAGCGGGCAGATTCACAAAAACCTGCCCGCTTTCTTACTGCTTTATTTATTCCAATGCTTATTACTGCTGACCTGCCATCTGTCTTTCCTGGGCTTCGATCATCTTCTTAACCATTCCACCACCGATGCTGCCAGCTTCTCTGGAACTCAAATGACCGTTGTAGCCATCCTTTAAGTTAACACCAAGTTCAGATGCAACTTCCATTTTGAAACGATTCATAGCGCTTTTAGCCTCTGGTACGTTCATTGTGTTGTTGTTGCTAGACATTTTAACATTCACCTCCATAATTTTTATCGTTTTTGAAAGAATTATTTTCAAATTCTTCCTTACACAGAAAAACAATTTTGTAAAATTCTTTTTCTGTCACGATGACGTTTGTTCATCGTAATGTTATTATGTCCGCAGCAACATGCATTATTCTGGTATTTTCTGGTTTGAAAAGATGACGCTTTTTGCAATTTCATCTGCCTTTTTTTTGTCAAACAAAGCCTCCACAACTGCAAGTCCAAATGAAATCGCGGTCCCCATCCCACGGCTTGTAATGACATTTTTGTCTGTCACCACTTCATCCATCAATACCTGCGCGCCCTCCAGCTGTTCTTCAAAGGATGGATAGCAGACTGCCTTTTTTCCTTTCAAAAGTCCTAACTGTCCGAATACGGAAGGTGCAGCACAGATTGCCGCAATATATTTTCCCTCTGCAAATCGCTCTTTTACGACATTGCAGACTCCTTCATGCGCCCGCAGATGTTTCGTTCCGGGCATGCCTCCCGGCAGAATCACGACGTCGGCCGCCCTCGCCTCGGCCGCATCAAATTTCTTATCCGCCCTGATTTCCACCTGGTGGGAGCTTGTGATGTACTCTTTTTCACCGACAGACATCGTGACAACATCCGCCCCTGCCCGCCGGAGCAAATCTACCGGGGTCAGCGCCTCCACCATCTCGCATCCGTCTGCGAGAAATACGACTGCTTTTTTCATAATTATAATCCACCTTTCTCTATCTTTTTCTTTATTTATAGCAAAAAAGATAGAGAAAGACAACCTTTTTTGCCATATTTTATAATTGCAGAGTTATTTTTTAACCACATTCTTTATTATGTGCAGATTCCAGCTGGTACATCACTTCACATACAGGAGCAGCCATTCTCATTTACTGAAGAAGTAAGTCCGGATTGTATACACTGCGCTCATCCGTATCATAGATATAGCGGTATTCCCCGTCTGTTCTGTCTCCCTCAAAATACATATTGATATGTTTTTCATTCCATATTATATTTCTCTTTCTTATCGGCAGAAACAGTACCCGGTTATCGCTGTACCACGTTCCCTTCTCATACATTTTCATTTTTTCCCCTTCTCCGTATGAAAATAACAGGGAATAATATTTGCCATACTCTCCCACAGACAGACTGACGGACAACGTTCCATCCTCCATGTCTAAATATGGCACAAAAACAGATTTAAAAGAAAACGGGACAATTAAAACATCATGTTCATCGAGGTTATACTCCTGTGCTGTTTCCTCAATCAGCTTTTTATCCTCCGGCGTCAGATTCATAAAATCAATCATCGTCGGCAAATTTCCCCCTGCTCCTGATTCCTGCTGCATGAACTTTGTATATATCATTGCCTCTCCCATCGGTCCGCCCAGACTGAGAATCTGGTAATCTTCTGCTTTGCAGAAATTATATTTATCCTGTTCTTCCACCTCTATCTGCACTGTTTTTCCGTCCAGCATTGTTTTTGGAAGAGTCAGGGCATATATATGGTCATCGCCTTTGAATACTCCCTTGCGCTTTTCTGTTTTGTCTTCTACTATTCCTGAAATTCTTCTGAAATGAATCACCAGTTTGTCTTCCTGCGTATTCATCTCGAGTTCTTCAAATCCATATTC
>CANOFI010000290.1 GCA_947565255.1 uncultured Lachnospiraceae bacterium | reverse complement strand
GCGCCGAACTGTCCTTTAATACGACAATAGACATGACATCCATCTCACCGTTGTTATTCCTGCTCAATTCCGACAAATAATCAAGTATCAACTGAATGTTCATAGACTGTTTCTCCTTTATAAATTTTGTTCTTATTTTTCCGAATTTCTGATAATGGAAAACTGCGTCGAATCCAGAATTTCCAATATTCGCTGTTTTGTATGTTCAGGCGACTGATACTGCCTGTAAAATGAAAAATCCTGTGACAAAGCATCCATCTGCTCCATGGCATTTTTTACCTCAGCCATCGTCTGAACGGACCTTTCCCCGGCAGCTGTATAATCCAGCTGCAATGGATTAATCCTGTGGTTCTGAATGGCATAATTTACTCTGTTTATGCATCTGCACTTGCCGCTTCCATATTCCCCGCAATACTGCTCCAGAAAATCCGCCATTTTTTTTCGTATTCTGGATAGTCTCTGACGGTACGCCTCCGGGGTCATTTCTAAAATTTCTCCCGCAATGCGGCTGTCAATCTTAAACATCGTTCCCAGTATGAAAATACACCTGCTTTCCGTGTCCAGGCATTGCAACATTACATTTGTGCACGCCATTTTCAGCTCCTCCGCCAAAATATCCTTTTCCACATTCTGCGTCAAATCTGGAACATCCTTTAATTTTCCGTTTTCTATGTCCTCCCCGTAATACTCGAAGCTCAGCGGATATTGGGCGAACATATGTTTTTTGTAATTTTTAAGATGATTCACAGCAATACGAAATACCCATGTGGTAAATGCGCTGTCTCCCCTAAACGAGGATAAATGTGTAATCACCTTTAGTAAAATATCCTGTGCGGCATCCTCCGCGTCCGCAAATGTCCCAAGCATCCGCAAAGACAAATGAAATACCATATCCTGTATACCTGTGACCAGTGTTTCAAGGGCATTTTTATCCCCTGCTGTGGCTTTGTCAACCAGTGCCTTCCATTCCGCGTTTGTTTTTTTATCCATAAATTTTTACCTCCTATATTATTAGACAAAACAATTTTGCGTGTGTGACAGAAAAAAAGGGCCATTGAAAATGACATACATTCTTTCCTGCATGTCTGCAAAATCCATCCTACATTAATGGCGCAACCGCCTTCATCAGCCGGCCAACCAGCTTAATCCACCACTTTTCCCTGCGCACCGTCTCCATCGTGACCTGTCTGCACTTCGCAAGTGTAGCCTGAAAATCCTTTTCAATTTCCTGCACACAGTCCGTATGATACAGATATGTGGCGCACTCAAAATGGTGGTACAGGCTGCGGTAATCCAGATTTATCGTACCCACCACCGCCTCCGACGAGTCACTGACAAATACTTTCGCATGCACAAAACCCGGCGTATATTCATAAATTTTTACCCCGGCTCCCAGTAACGGCGCATAATGTGTCTTTGCAAGCGCATTGGCCGCCGCCTTGTCCGATATTCCGGGCAGCAGAAGCACAACCTCTACTCCTCTTTCAGCGGCAAACTTTAAGGCCGTCTCCATCTCGCCGTCCAAAATCAGATATGGTGTCATAATATGCACATATGAAAGTGCCCTGTTCAGTATATCCATATATACCCGCTCGCCCAGCTTGTCATCGTCAAGCGGACAGTCTCCATAGGGAATAACGTACCCCTTCATTCCATGAACCGGATTGGATGGGTACGACAAAAACCTGTCATATTCCGTTTCCTTTACGCCTATCCCCCATGTCTGCAGAAACATCAGCGTAAACGTCCTGACTGCTTCACCCTTCAGCATAACGGCAGTATCCTTCCAATGCCCATATTTCGACCCCACGTTGATATATTCATCTGACAGGTTGACACCGCCATTGAACGCCGTATGCCCGTCAATCACCAGAATCTTCCTGTGATCCCGGAAATTATAGCAGGTGGAGACAAACGGCGATACCGGTGCAAACACCTTGCACTGAATCCCCAGCGCCCTTAACCGCTTCGGATAGTCATGCGGCAGCAACGCAAACTCGCAGGTCCCGTCATACATGACGCGCACATCCACGCCCTCAGCGGCCTTTCTTGCAAGTATCTCCAGAATCCTGCCCCACATAACCCCCTCATCCACAATAAAATATTCCATAAAAATAAAATGCTCAGCAGTCTCCAGCTGCTGTAACATCTCATCAAATTTTTTCTCTCCAAGAGGAAAATAGGTAACGGATGTATTTTTATATACCGGATGGCAGCCGCTCCGGTGCATATACCGCGCGAGCGCCGCCACGCCCGGATTCTCCTCTGCCAGACGCCCTATTGCTTCATCCGACTGGGGGATAAGCTCTTTTGTGTCTGAAAGAACCTTATTCATATGCCTCTTCAGCACTCTGTGCCCGATATCGCTCTCCGTATAAATAAACAGCAATACGCCGAACACAGGAAGAAGCATGATTAAAATCAGCCATGTAATCTTCGCCGTTGGGTTTATATCGCTGTTCAATAAATAAACAACCATAATAACCGTAAACAGCATCGCCGCCCCAAAGTAATGCGGCAAAAACCTCTGAAACCATCCAAACAGTCCGAAAAGAAACAGAACCTGCGCTAAAAGCATCAGAAGCATCAGTCCGAAACGGCTGAAAATAGCATGAATTATACCTTTTTGTCCCTTTTTCAGGAGGGTAATCCCTTTATTTTTACATTTATCCTGTCACTGCTCTCCTATCAGTTATATCAGAAGA
>CANOFI010000289.1 GCA_947565255.1 uncultured Lachnospiraceae bacterium | reverse complement strand
CAGGATTTGGATTTGAGAAATGTTTCATCTAGGAGAAGGAATCCGATTATTGCCGCATCAGTATCAATGACCAGAGCTTTACTGCACATGGAGGGGATTTAGTGGTGTGCGACAGCGGGAATATCCATTACAGTGATTCCTATGAGGAGGAGAACACGCTGCATTTTCTTTTATTTGACTTAGGGATGGTGCAGTCGGTTTATGAGGAAACGCGTTTTTTAAGTTCCCATGTGACAAAGGAACAGTTGTCGGAATATGGATTGTCAGAAAAACTGCGGGAATTGTTTGAAACGGTGGAAGGAGAGCTGGGCAGGCAGGAGAAGTATTATCAGGATATTGTAAAAGCGAAGATTTGTGAATTCTGGTATCTCCTGATACGGCGCATGCCGAGGAGCAGTGACAGAACTGTTAGATTTAACAAGCGAATTGAGCAGATGTATGATTTTCAGGAATTACTTTCCTATATGGAAGCACATTTACAGGAAAATATTACGTTAGAATCTGCAGCAGGGCAGCTTGGTTTCAGCACAAGTCATTTTTCCAGAGTGTTTAAAAAACTGACGGGTATTAATTTCGTACAATATTTGAATATGATTCGTGTGGAGAGGGCGGTGGAGCAGTTAAAAAATACAAATAAGAAAATAACGGAGATTTGTCTGAACTGCGGTTTTACCAATATCCGCACATTTAACAGGGTATTTAAGGAAGTAACCGGCCACACGCCGACACAGTTTGCGCAAAATGCAGAGCTGGAATTATATAATCCGGTGAGCTACCTGCAGAAATATACCCAGAAAAAATATGTGGAGCATGATTCTATGACATTGATACGAAATGTAAAAGCGGAGGCGGACAGATAAAGAAAGCATGTTTTGAGGCAGAAAATTCGCGGGTATGAGTGATTAATTACAGTAGGAGGCAGATATGAGACTTTTTAGGAAACGATATATTCCGGACGAAATCATAGAATTAAAGGATGACCAGATTCGGTATGCAGACGATGATATCATTATTACGACCTGGAAGTGTTTAAAGCCAAGGGATGACTTTGCTACGGGGAGTTCCTGTTATTTTTTGAAAAAGGGAATTAAAATGAGCAAGCTGTATCGGGAAGATGGTACGCTGAAAGCATGGTATTGTGATATTGTATACATAAAACGTGTGGAAGATGATTATGTTTTTGTGGATTTACTTGCCGATGTTGTGGTGGAGGATGGTATGGTAAAAGTGCTTGACCTGGACGAGCTTGCGGAGGCGTTGGAGGAGAATAGGATTACGCAGGAGGAGCTTTTTATGTCACTTCGGCAGGTGAATGCGCTGCTTTGTGATATTTATGCAGGGAATTTTGGACAGTATCAGAAATTTCTGGATGAGCGGGGATATTAGAATCGGTATATAAATTGTTTGAATTATACATGCAATTAAGAAAATTTGTTGTAATCGTCTGAAAAGAAAGCAGAAAACAGGAGTTGGGAAGTATGGAGAAAAAACGCAGGATGACAGTAGAAAGTATGTTGGGGGGTGCTGTTGTTATATCAGTGGCGATTGCGCTGGTGGTTTATATTTTGTTTTTTTATGAGAAAAAGGCTGCTCCGGTCAGTGTGTCGGTGTCGGAGCAGATAAAGACGACCGGGGAACTGGAAGCCAGAAATTTCAACAGGACAGAACAAGCTGGGAATTCTGCCGGGGATTTAGAACAAAGCGAAAAACCGGAAGAAAAGAGCAAAGAACCGGAGAAAAAAAGCGAAGAACCAGAAAAGAAAAGCGAAGAACCAGAGGAAAAGAGCGAAGAATCAAAGGGGGATAATCCACAGGCGGATGCTGGAACAACGGAAAAGACGGCATCTCTAGATGAGATAATGCAGGCGCAGCAAAATGTGAATGGGCAGCAGGGGGATGTCAGCACAAGCGTGAATGCAAGCAGTTATGCGTCCAAGGTGTTAGAGTTATTAAATGAGCAGAGGAGAAATGCCGGGCTTGTTGAATTGGTTTATGATTCGGGAATCGCTGTGGCTGCACAAAAACGGGCAGGGGAATTGCTGTCTGATTTTTCACACAACCGTCCCAACGGGCAGAATTGTTTTACGGCCTTAGATGAACAGGGATGTGTTTATCAGGGTGCGGGCGAAAATATAGCTATGGGACAGAAAAATCCGAAGGATGTTATGAATTCCTGGATGCAAAGCGAAGGACATAAAGCGAATATTTTAAATGGGACATTTACCAGAGTAGGAATTGGGTGTTATCAGGATAAGATGGGACAAATGTACTGGGTACAGTTGTTTGCTTATTAGTATATATCTGGGATATACAAAGGGTGCCGTTTGTCTCAGGTACTGTATAATTTATACTTTTTACAATGGCTGTGGAGCCGGGTTCTTTAGGAACAGACCGTAGCAATATAAAATACAATTCGGTTCCTTAGAAGGCGGACAGATAAGTTTATTATGGGGTGTTTTGTTATTGTTTATATTCATATAGGAACTGTTACAAAACGACGCCAGGGCACAACATATAGTTTAAACTACAAGATGTTGGATGTTATATGTTGCATCCTGAATTGCCTTTGTGACAACTCCGTAAAAATGTGTATATTTGGCAAAAAGGGAATTCAGTTCTTCTACGAGGGCGAATGATTAATGGCTGGATATTGTTATTGAGCACTGGGCAATGGTACAAGGCTTTGGAACAGAAGATAGCGATGAGT
>CANOFI010000288.1 GCA_947565255.1 uncultured Lachnospiraceae bacterium | reverse complement strand
GCAAGGATATTGGGAACCACATGAGGCGGTCCAAACTGTGCAGTCTGTTCACTCTTCAAATCATGCAGCCATTTGGTAAAGAATAATGCTGTCTCCATGTTGTAGGAAGCTGTCCTGCAGAAGACCTGCGCATCCCCCATCCACCCAAGACGCTCATCCCGCTGCGGACAATCTGTGGGGATATCTAGGAAATTGCTCCGCTGCCCCCACTGGATATTGCTCTGCAGCTGGTTAACCATCGCATTGGAACAGGAAAAACTCCCTGTCTGCCGCATATCCGTGTGCAGCGTACATGCTGTAAAATCAGCAGGATTCACTTCATCGAGCCCTTCCACGCATATGTAACGGAATCCATGAAAAGTAAAATGCGGAAGGAACGTCTGCCTGGTGCCGTCACAGATATACGTATCCGCCGATTTCGCCTGACGCAGTGTCTCCGGATAAAAATTTCCATCCTTATCTAAGGTCTCTGCATGGCGTACAACAATCTTCTGTCCGGCTTTTCCCTCTACAGTAACTTCCACAAATCCAGCCATATTCTGTCCGAAGTCCAGAACCTTCTCCCCCTTCGGCGTCAAAATCAGTTCTTTTGCGGGAGTACGTTTGGTGATTCTTACCGGTTCACACTCCTGCGCCGTGATATTCTCCATGGGATAGGAAAACGGTATTGCCGCAGATAACGCATTGTCCATAAATGTGCTGTCAATTGTCTCGCCCATATAGATTTCACTGTACCTGACGGAGCCTGTCTTAACCTGCCAGTTCTGGTCTGTAGCGACTACTTCCTTAGAACCGTCTTCGTAAAGGATATGGAGCTCCGCCAGAAGCGCTGTCTGGTCTCCATAGTGGTCCGGCGTGCAGGTAAAACCGAAAATCCCCTTATACCAGCCATTTCCCACCATGATTTCCAGTGTGTGGTCTGAGCCCTCATTCTTGTTGAGCAGTCCTGTCACATCATATGTCTGATACTGCAGGCGTTTTTTGTAATTCGTCCATCCCGGAGCAAAGAAGGCATCACCGACCTTTTTCCTGTCAAGCTGTATTTCGTACACACCCAGCGCTGTTGCATAGATACGTGCCCGCTTGACCGCCTTCTTTAACGATATTGTCCGCACAAAAACCGGACAGGCCGTCTCTTCTTTTGCAAAGGGATGTGTAATCCACCCTGCCTGAAAATTTGTCCCGGAAAGCAATCCTGTCTCAAAGCTCCCGGCTGCCTCCGCTGTCTCTGCGTGATTATCCCATATCCTTACGCGGTACTCATAAATCTGTTCCGCCAACAGCGCCGGACCTGCATATTCCACGAGCACGGACCGGTCAGATTCCCTACGGCCACAGTCCCACACCATCTGGCCTTCCGACATAACCTGAATCTGGTACGCAGTCTGTACGGTATCTGTCTGTTCCGACTCGATTTTCCACGAGAACCGCGGTCTTACCGTATCCATCCCCAGCGGATTTTTCTGATACTCCGTGCGCAAATCAGTTATCTGCATAAAAGCACCTCCTATTTTTATTGCTCTTTCATTTTCTTTATCTACATCTTACTTTTATATCAGGCACATGTATTGTAATTATGTGCTTTATATTATGAAATTGTTCTATCCGGTTATACGTATCGTTAATTCATCAGTCTGTTCCAGACTGAAAAACACATAATTTGCAGCTCCACCCACCTTTTCCACACTATAATCGACCGGATATTCTCCGCTCTCTCCCAATCCAATTACACGCATTGGAGCAAAAGGACAGTAAATTTTGCTCCTGCCTGCAGCCTTAAGCGTCATTTCAAGAACCTTCTTTTCTTCATTATAATGATAGGAACGCAGTTCACCTGCCGCCTCCATCGGATAAGCCCTGCAAAGGGAACTATAGTTCTCATCATCTTCCATTCCCGGATGATATTCCCAGTAAGCGGAACTCCACAGATACCTTTCCAGAATCCCGTTCATATGACGGATCAGGTCATTTGTAAAGTCCTTGGATGGAAACGCTCCCCACTCCCCTACAACCACGGGAAGTTCCAGTTCCTCCTGAGAACTGCGTTTATCCGCAAAAAGCTGCTCTACATTCTCTTTGTTGAAATTCTCATAACGGTCTGAATCAACCACAGAATCGTATCCGTGCGGGGCATAAATCTGTATGCCTTTCTCTGCAGCCGGATTGTCCAGTCTTCCGATTCCGGTGCGGACTGTACTGCTGCTGTAAATGTTTCCTCCTGTAACAAGCGGTTTTCTGCTGTATCTGCTGACAGCTTTCCACATACGCCGATAAAAATCCATCAATGTTGTGCGGTCAAATTCCTGCAGCTGTTCCGTCACATAGCCCATAAACAGCGCCTGCTGTTCCGGCGTGATATCCGCAGGACGGCTTAAGTCAAACTGCGGCTCCTGTTCCTTTATTTTCATCGTGGCAGCGCCAAAAGCATTGCGTGCAAGACTTCCCATAAAAGGCTCATTCATCGGCTCCCAGCCAATGATATTCTCACAGTCGTCCAAATACTGCACAATCTGCTCCCACATTTTTGCATAATGCTCCAAAAGCCCGATACCATCTTCCGCCTCTTTATTTGCCCAAAAGTTATCGGCCGCCTTGATAATTGCCTCGCTCTGCAGATAGGCATCATACCACATCGTACATCCTTCCGGATGATGAGCCCCTTCGTCCAGAGCCGCCCAGTCAGGCGCCCCGTCCGCATACTTCTGTGCGAAAAG
>CANOFI010000287.1 GCA_947565255.1 uncultured Lachnospiraceae bacterium | reverse complement strand
CGATACAAAAATTCCGCTCCAAAGCGTTTTGAAGTCGCTCCATTTTTGTATCGATGGCCCAAACTCTGATAGTGAAAAAAGTTTTTGCATTTACATTAATATTTTTTTAATAAGGAGACGAGAACATGATTAAAGAAGCGATTGTAAAAATTGTAAACAAACAGGATCTTACTTACGATGAGGCATATACCGTTATGAATGAAATTATGGACGGAAAAACGACACCGACGCAGAATGCGGCATTCCTTGCCGCGCTTTCCACCAAAAGTGCGAGAGCGGAGACAACGGATGAAATTGCGGGATGCGCTGCTGCAATGCGCGACCATGCAATAAAAGTAGAGACTGACATGGATTTATTTGAAATTGTCGGGACGGGTGGAGACAATTCCCAGAGTTTTAATATTTCCACCACCTCCGCACTTGTCGCGGCAGCCGGCGGCATGAAAGTCGCAAAGCACGGCAACCGCGCGGCCTCCTCAAAATGCGGAACCGCAGACTGCTTAGAGGCGCTTGGCGTCAATATTAACCAGAGTCCTGAGCAATGCAGAGAGCTGTTAAACGAAGCCGGCATGTGCTTCTTTTTTGCACAAAAATACCACAGCTCCATGAAATATGTAGGCGCCATCCGCAAAGAGCTCGGGTTCCGCACCGTATTTAACATTCTCGGCCCTCTCACCAATCCGGGGAGCCCTGTCATGCAGCTGCTTGGCGTTTATGATGAATATCTGGTGCAGCCGCTTGCACAGGTGCTGATTAACCTCGGCGTAAAGCGCGGCATGGTCGTGTACGGGCAGGATAAACTCGATGAAATTTCCATGAGCGCGCCGACAACCGTCTGCGAATTTAAAGATGGCTGGTATAAAACCTATACGATTCGGCCGGAGGATTTTGGATTTGCACGTTGTTCAAGAAAAGACCTGGAAGGCGGTACACCTGAAGAGAATGCCAAAATTACCCTTGCCATTTTAAATGGCGCACAGGGGCACAAACGAAATGCTGTGCTTTTAAATGCAGGCGCGGCACTCTGCATTGGCCAAAAAGCGGAAAATATGGCGGATGGTGTGAAGCTGGCAGCTGACCTTATCGATTCAGGCAAGGCACTTGAAACGCTGTACGCACTCATTGAAGTCAGCAACCGCGGGGAGGAATAAACGATGACGATACTGAACCAGCTTGCCGATTACGCAAAGTACCGCGTTCAGGAGGCAAAAAAAGACGTATCTTTCGAACAAATCAAACAGCTTGCAGAAGCCCTTCCAAAAGGCAGTTTTGCCTTTGAACATGCACTGAAAACCCCGGATATTGCATTTATCTGTGAGTGTAAAAAAGCGTCCCCATCCAAGGGGCTAATCGATCCCGATTTCCGGTATCTTGAGATTGCAAAGGAATACGAGTCCGCCGGAGCCGACTGCATTTCCGTGCTGACCGAACCGAAATGGTTTCTTGGAAGCGATGCCTATTTAAAGGAAATTGCGAACGCCGTCTCTGTGCCGTGCTTAAGAAAAGATTTTACTGTAGACGCATATATGATTTATGGGGCCAGGCTGCTCGGCGCTTCCTGCGTCCTGCTCATCTGCTCCATCCTGGACCATGCACAGCTGAAAGAATACATCCAAATCTGCGATACCCTCGGCCTTTCCGCACTGGTGGAAGCACACGACGAAAAAGAAATAGAAATGGCGCTGGACGCCGGGGCACGAATCATCGGTGTCAATAACCGCAACCTGAAGGATTTTACGGTGGATCCCGATAACAGCCGCAGGCTCCGCGAAAAAATACCCGCCCATGTTCTGTTCGTATCTGAGAGCGGAGTTTCGAGCCGTACTGATGTCGAAAACCTTCGCCGAATCGGCGCCGACGCCGTATTAATCGGGGAAGCGCTGATGCGGGCTGACAATAAAAAGGAACAGCTTTCCAGACTGAGAGGACTGTTATGACAAAAATAAAATTATGCGGACTGTCACGCCTCTGCGACATTGAAACCGCAAACGAGCTACTCCCTGAATATATTGGTTTTGTCTTTGCTCCAAAAAGCAGACGGTTCCTACTGCCGGAGCAGGCTGCCAAATTAAAAAAACAATTGCATCCGTCAATCCACGCTGTCGGTGTATTTGTAAACGAATCTCCCGAGACCATCGCTGATTTGCTACAGCGGCAAATCATCCATGCCGCACAATTGCATGGCGATGAGGATGAAAATTACATCCGGCATCTTCGTACCTTAACCGCCCAGCCGGTTATAAAAGCATTTCGAATAGAGACAAAAAACGATGCCATTGCAGCCGAACAATCTGCCGCTGATTATATTCTGCTGGACTCCGGAAATGGCGGCACGGGAAATACCTTTGACTGGAAACTGCTGTCTGGACTAAAACGGCCGTATTTTCTCGCCGGAGGCTTAAGCCCTGACAACATCAGCCTGGCACTGAACACCCTTCGGCCCTATGCTGTAGATGTCAGCAGCGGAATTGAGACGGACGGCAAAAAAGATATGGTTAAAATGCGAACATTTGTTCGGGCTGTGAGAAAGCATTTTTCAGATACACTCTAAGTTCCTGAACTGTAGATAGCAACCTATGTATACATCCATCTTTTTTACAGTTGATAAAGTATTTACATTTTGTATTGTCATGTTATAATTGATTTTAGACTTGAAATTATAAAATTTTTTCGCGGCCGAACCGAAAAGATTGACAGGATATACACAGAGAGGTTGATATCACATGGAACAAATGAAGCAGGGGAGCACATCTAAGGAATTTGTAGATCACGGTATTAAAGACAATGTGACTGGGGATATTAAG
>CANOFI010000286.1 GCA_947565255.1 uncultured Lachnospiraceae bacterium | reverse complement strand
AATCTGTCAATAAGTTCAAAAACGGTGGAAGAAAAACATGCGGTAATCTATAAGCAGTATCAGAAGGAGCAGAAGAATAGTCTGAATTACTGGGGATACGGCAGAGAGAATTACTATTATGCTGTCAAACGTGCTTATGCGGCGGGGAAGAATCCGCAGACGGAATTAAAAATGCTTGTCAGAGAGCTGCATAAGAATGGAATTGAGCTGGTTCTGGAATTTTATTTTGAAGAGTGCAGTTCGATTCAGGAAATATTGAATTGTCTGAAATACTGGGCACTGGAATATCATGTGGATGGATTTCATATTACCGGTTATGCCTTTCAGCGGCTGACATATGAGCTGGAAAAGGATCCGTTTTTTTCAGAATTAAAACTATATATGCCGTCTGTATCTGAAACAGAACTTGGGGCGGTACAGAAGAGACAGAAATCATTGAAAACCGGGAATTTCCGGCATATGGCTGTGTATGCCAGGGATTATCTGGCGCATATGAGGGGATTTTTAAAAGGGGATTCCGGCAAAACAATGGGGGCCACATATTATATGAGGAGAAATCATAACCATTTTGGTTATGTGAATTATTTTGCGTGTCACGATGGGTTTACAATGGCGGATATGGTATCCTATGACAAAAAGCATAACGAGGCGAATGATGAGGGGAATATGGACGGCGGGAGCAGTGATTTTAGCTGGAACTGCGGGGAAGAGGGAAGGTCAAGAAAAAAGAAGGTGCAGGAGCTCAGACTGCGCCAGATGAAAAATGCCTGGGTGATGCTGCTGTTAGGGCAGGGAATTCCCGCTATTTTAGCGGGGGATGAATGGGGAAATTCACAGAATGGAAACAATAATGTGTATTGCCAGGATAACGAGACAGGATGGCTGAACTGGCGTGTGTTAAAATGCTATGAAGAATTGTATCCATTTGTCAGAAAATTGATACAGCTTAGAAAGGAACACCCGGTTTTTCATATGAAGACACCGCTGAATGCTATGGATAAAATGGGAACCGGTTATCCGGATGTTTCGTATCACAGCGACCGTGCGTGGTATGTAGAGGAACATCATTGCGCTCATAAAATCGGAGTGATGTATTGCGGAGACTATGTAGCATGCAAAAAAGGGGGAACCGATGATTTTTTCTACCTTGCGATTAATATGGACTGGAAAAAACAGACCTTTGCGGTTCCGGACCTGCCGAAAGGGAGAAAGTGGTATGCATGCCTAAGTACAGCGAAGAACGAAAAAAGGGAAATTTTCGGAGAAGTGGAAGAAAAGCAGCGTGTCATGTATGTAGGACCGAGAACAATTGAAATCCTCGTCGGGATAAAGGTGCAGGAGAAGAAGGGGAATGCAAAAAAGTCAGAAAAAACTGAGTAGCACGCAGTTAAAATGGATTGCAGTTTTGGCAATGCTTTGTTCGCATGTCTATAAATGCCTGCTTGTAAATCATCAGGAATTTGCAGTTCTCGACTGGTTCGGGCGGATTTCGTTTCCTGTGTTTTGTTTTGTACTGGTGGAGGGGTATTGTCATACAAAAAATAAGGGCAGATATCTGTTTCGGCTCTGGGTTTTCGCCGTATTTTCAGAAATACCGTTTGATCTGGCATTTTTTGGAAAAATCGTGGATTTGCGCACGCAGAATGTGCTGTTTACATTTGTAATCGGCTTTATCGTCATGTGGGGAATGGAAAAAATGCCCCGGAAATATAGTATATGCGCCATATTTTTAGGGATGGGAGCCGCATGGCTTTTCCGCACCGATTATAGCTTTTGGGGAATCTGGATGATTGGAATGTTTTATATGCTGCGCGGAATGGATAAAGAATGGTTTGCCGTGCAGACCGCCGGCCTTATGGCGTCTGCAGTATGGTATGGCTGGAAACAGGTATTCGCGGCGGGCAGTTTATTTTTGCTACAGGAATATAACGGAGAGCGGGGAAAAGGAGGCAAATATTTTTTTTATATGTTTTATCCGCTGCATTTGCTCTGTTTGTATTTTCTTTCAATTCTTATATTGTAACTTACTTTTTGAAAAATATACTAAAAATTAAGAAAATTGGTTGAAATTTTTTGAAAAAGTGGTACAATAATAATAGATATTAAAAAAATGATTGCAGGAAAAGAGAGGAGCGGTTGTTATGATGTGTACGGAAAGAAAAATTAATCAATTAAAAGACGTTGTTGAGAACAGCCGTTATCTTGTCTGTATCTGCGGGCTTGGCATGCAGGCAGAGGCCGGCAGTACAGATTTTGAAGATTCTGATGTTTCTTATGAGATTGAGAGGCGGTACGGGTACGCATTTGAGGAAATATTTAATACAGCATTTTATTCTACAAGGAAAGAAATGTTTTTCAAATTTTACCGTCAGGAATTTATCCAGAAAGAGGTATATCCAAATGAAGCCTATAAGACCCTTGGATGGATGGAACAGAACGGGAAGCTGCGCGCCGTAATTACACCGGGAGTATATTCTCTTCCGCAGAAGGGCGGGTGCACGCATGTGGTTGAACTTCATGGAAGTATCAGCAAAAATGAATGTCCGCATTGTAAAAAGGAATATACAAAAGAATTTATAAAGGACACGCAAAAAGTACCGCTTTGCACGGAGTGCGGAGCAGTCATCCGTCCCGGCGTATTTTTGTTTGGCGAGATGGTTGACAACAGCGTGATAACAAAAGCCATGGAAGAGGTTGGAAGGGCGGATGTGCTTTTGATTTGCGGTACGAACTTAAATGATGCAATCTGTATGAACTGTATTCAGTATTTTCATGGGGATAAGGTTGTGATTGTCAATTCAACTCCGCATTTTAC
>CANOFI010000285.1 GCA_947565255.1 uncultured Lachnospiraceae bacterium | reverse complement strand
CATATCAAGGGCATTTGTCAGGACTTTGTGTGATTAAAACCGGAAATCCCGCTCTCCATTGTGGATATTTGCAAGGTAATCCCGGACTTTTTCTTTGACCTTCGGATTGGTGATGACGTCCATCTCTTTTTCAATCAGTTTATCACCGATAACCCTCGTCTCCTCAGAGGCATAATCCTCCAGATATTCTTTCAAGGTCATCAATGCATTGGGATGACAGCAGTTTACAATCTGCCCGCTCTTTAAAAGCGTCATGAAACGGTCTCCCGTCCTGCCTTCCCGGTAACATGCCGTACAGAAACTTGGCACATAGTCCATCTCCATCAGCCACCTTACCACTTCATCCAGCGTCCGGTTATCGCTCACGTCGAACTGCGCGGAATTCTCCTCCTCAGGTTCCGGCTCGGCATAGCCGCCAACGCTGGTTCTTGACGCCCCGCTAATCTGGGAAATCCCCAAATGCAGCACCTTTTCCCTGCACTTCTGGCTCTCCCTGGTGGATACAATCATGCCGGTGTATGGCACCGCAATACGGATACATGCGACAATCTTTGCAAAAATCTCATCGGAAATTCCATTGTCAAAGACATCCGGGTCAATATCGTCCGCACGGCGCAGGCGCGGTACGCTAATGGTGTGGGGGCCTACGCCCTTATATGCCTCCAGATGCTCCGCGTGCATGAGGATGCCGGTAAAGTCATACCGGTAATTATTGAGTCCATAAAGCACGCCCAGGCCTACATCGTCAATGCCGCCATCCATCGCGCGGTCCATCGCCTCCGTATGATAGGCATAATCGTGCTTGGGGCCTGTGGGATGCAATTTCTCATAAGATTCCTTATGGTATGTCTCCTGAAACAAAATATAAGTGCCGATGCCCGCATCCTTCAATTTCCGGTAATTTTCTACCGTAGTCGCCGCGATATTGACATTCACGCGGCGAATCGCTCCGTTTTTGTGCTTGATCCCGTATATCGTTTTGATGCACTCCAGAATATATTCAATCGGGTTATTCACCGGATCTTCGCCAGCCTCCAGCGCAAGGCGTTTATGCCCCATATCCTGCAATGCCGTAACCTCTTTTACAATTTCTTCCTGCGTGAGTTTCTTGCGTGCAATATGCTTGTTTTTCACATGGTAAGGACAATACTCACAGCCGTTCACACAGTAATTGGACAAATACAACGGCGCGAACATGACAATCCTGTTTCCGTAGAAATCCTTCTTAATTTGCTCCGCAAGTGCATAGATTTCCTGATTCTTATCTTCCAGCTCACAGTCCAGGAGCACGGCTGCCTCACGGTGGGAAAGCCCTTTTCTCTCCCGCGCCTTTGTCAAAATTTCGTCAATCAGCTTGCGGTTATTCTTATTTTTCTCAGCATATGCCAGTGATTCCAGAATCTCCTCATGACTGATAAATTCCTCTGCTTTTGGTGACATTACATTATACATTTTCTTATCCTCCTGATTTCTATTATCTGGCTTTGATACAAAACATCAAAACCTTTTAAGTTCCATAGTCTCCCCGGCTGACACAAAGCCGATAGCCAATGCTTTCCACTCTGCGGCTTAAGCAGTTACGACATTCCGCCGCCTCATCGCCGGTACAGATTTTATTATCATAAAGTTCATATTTCCTGCGGACAGATGTCGGCGAAAGGTTCGGCATAACCACATTTGCCCCCGCCAGAATGCCTTTCTCCCTGCCCCTTTTATCTATCGTCCCCAGGGCAGTTGTCGCGGGCAAAAGCAATTTTGGCAGCATGACCCGCAAAAGCCCAATCATAAATAATGTTAATTCCACCGTTCCCCCGGTCTCATTCGCAAACGGCGTATCATGGTGCGGCACAAAAGGCCCGATGCCCACCATATGCGGCTCAAGCTCCCGGATAAACATCATATCCTCCGCCAGATGCTCCGCCCCCTGCCCGGGACTTCCGACCATGAACCCGGTTCCAGTCTGGTATCCGATTTCCTTTAAATCATAAAGGCATCTCTTTCTGTTCGCTGCGGACAGCTCCGGTGGATGAAGGCTTTTGTAATGCTCCTCGTCTGCTGTCTCGTGCCGCAGCAGATAACGATCCGCACCCGCCTCAAACAACCTGCGGTAGCTCTCTTTTGTGCGCTCTCCCAGGGAAAGCGTGATGGCGCAATCCGGATAGCCCGATTTTATCGCATATACCATGCGCTCCAGTTTCTCCTGCGTAAACCATCCGTCCTCGCCGCCCTGAAGCACAAACGTCCGAAATCCCAGCTCATACCCGCTCCGGCAGCATTCCATAATCTGTTCTTCTGTCAGGCGGTAACGCTCTGCACTGCGGTTGCTCCTGCGGATACCGCAGTAATAACAGTCATTTTTACAGTAATTCGTAAATTCTATCAGCCCTCTGGTGTAAATCTGATTGCCATAATATCTGTGCTGCCACATCCTCGCCTTCTCAAACAGATATTCCGCCGATTCCTCATTGCGGTTTTCGATAAGCGTTATCCACTCCTCTTTCGTAAGACGTGAATCTGTCTCTAATTTATCTATCAGCTGTTTCCACAAATCCATATTGCCTCCAATAAAAAACCTCCCGCGCCAAAGGCATGGAGGTTTGCATACGCTTATGACAGAGGTCTTTTCGGACCTCTCCTGCGATTTCTCTTACATAATGTTTCTTTGTGCAATCCCCATTCCCTTCAGGTTCCCCTTGTGGTCTGGTTTTTTCATATAGCGACATTATACTGTACAATCCGTGAGATTACAAGATGATTTTTTTCATAATCTTTTTCATAAATTCTTTCGAAATCTTTATCTTTCTTTTAGAAATTGTCCACACTTTGCACACAATT
>CANOFI010000284.1 GCA_947565255.1 uncultured Lachnospiraceae bacterium | reverse complement strand
GCAGATGAAGACGGATTGCTGGGGAACATTTATGATAACGGGGCAGGTTTTGGACGGTGCGAATTGCTGGAGCATGACAAAAAAATCAATGTTGAAATAAAGTCTGTGAATCACAGGTATTTTGATGTTTCTATTAAAATGCCGAGAAAATTCAATCGATTTGAATCCCATATTCGAAAAATTGTGCAGGAATACTGCAGCCGCGGAAAAATTGATGTATACATTTCCTTTGAAGATTTATCAGAAGAAACGTGTATTCTGAATTATAATTACGAGCTGGCAAAGCAATATGTGGAGGCGGTGTCTGAGATGGCTAAAGCATTTTCCCTTGCTGAGGATCTGACCGCCAGTCAGTTATCGCGGTATCCTGACGTGATTGTGATGGAAGAAAAGGAACTGGACGAAGAAGAATGGTTTTCCTTTATTTCGAAGGCGGTACATGGTGCGGCAAAGCAGCTGGTTTCTGCCCGGGAAAAGGAAGGCGCGCAGCTTTTGGAGGATTTGTCCCAGAAGCTTTTGCATATGTCTGAGCTTGTAACCTATATTCAGGAGCGTTCACCGCAGATTATTGAAGAATACCAGAGCCATTTGACAGAAAAAGTGCAGTCTTTTCTGCAGGAGTCGGATATAGATGAAAACCGCATTTTGGCGGAGGTAACAATTTTTGCGGATAAATGCTGTGTGGATGAGGAGCTGGTGCGCTTAAGAAGTCATGTGGATACGACAGGGCAGATGCTTAAAACCGGCGGAAGCATTGGAAGAAATCTTGATTTTATTGTGCAGGAAATGAACCGTGAGGCCAATACTATTTTATCAAAGACCAGCGATTTGGACATAGCAAACCGGGGAATTGATTTAAAGACAGAGATTGAAAAGATAAGAGAACAGATACAAAATATAGAATAGTAAGGAAGAAAACCGTGAATTGTTTAATAAACATTGGATTTGGTAATATGGTGAATTTTGACAAGGTTGTGTCGATTGTCAACCCGGATTCCGCTCCGGCAAAACGAATGGTTCAGCAGGCAAAGGCGGAAGAGCGGATTATCGATGCAACACAGGGACGGAAAACAAAGGCTCTGGTTATTATGGAGCAAGGGCAGATTGTGTTATCTGCCTTACAGCCAGAAACGCTGGCGGGAAGAGCAAAGGGGGAACTTAGCAGGAAGGAGGCTGTCATTGATGGATAACCAGGGAGTATTGATTGTCATTTCTGGTTTTGCCGGAGCAGGAAAGGGAACTGTGGTAAAACGGCTGCTGGAGCAGTATGATAATTATGCCGTCTCCGTATCGGCAACGACCCGCAGGCCGAGAGAAGGGGAACAGGAAGGCGTTTCTTATTTTTTTAAAACCGTAGAAGAATTTGAACAGCTCATAAAAGAAGAGAAATTTATTGAATATGCACGTTATGTGGACAATTATTACGGCACGCCGAAAGCATTTGTGCAGGAGATGCGTGATGCGGGCAGGGACGTTATTCTGGAGATTGAGGTGCAGGGGGCGCTGCATGTAAAGGAGCAGTATCCCGATGCAGTCCTGATCTTTGTAACGCCTCCGGATTCCCAAGAGCTGGAAAACCGTTTAAGAGGAAGGGGAACGGAGGATGAAGCGACCATTGCAAAGCGTATGGCCAGGGCTTATGAGGAATCTTTCCTTATGAAAAACTATGATTATATTGTTATTAATGATAAAGTGGAGCGTTGTGCGGATTGTATTCACAGGATTGTATCATCCGCGCATGCATCGTCCCATGAAAATAAATCCTTTATGGAAAAAATGCAGAATCAATTAGAACATTATGCGAAAGGAGCAAAATAAGTATGTTACATCCATCTTATACAGATTTAATGAACGCAGTCAATAACGAGGCGGAGAACAATGAACATCCAACCGTAAACAGCCGTTATTCCATTGTAATCGCTACAAGCAAACGCGCACGGCAGCTTATAGACGAAAGAAATGCGGCGAACGAAACAAGAAACCTATGTTTTAAGCCATTGTCCGCCGCTGTAAGCGAGTTATACAAGGGCGATGTAAAAATATTGACGGAAGAAGAAATTGCTGAGGCGGAAGAACAGGTGGCAAACGCTTTGCAGTCGAGACAGATGCATGTTCAGCCGGAAGAGGCAGAGCAGTCTGTGCAAAGGCAGAGCATAGACTGGGGAGATGAGGATCTGGTTATGGAGGAACTGCCGGAGGATGACATTTCCTGATTATCAGACAGACATATAAGGAGTATATAGGATGAAACTTATGTTTGTGTCTTTAGGATGCGATAAGAACCTTACTGATACAGATACGATGCTGGGGCTGCTTGGCAAAGACGGCTTTGCCTTTACAAATAATGAGGAAGAGGCTGACGTCATTGTCATCAATACCTGCTGTTTTATTCACGATGCGAAAAAAGAAAGCGTTGATACAATTTTAGAGCTGGCACAGTATAAGCATACGGGAGTCTGTAAGGCCCTGGTTGTAGCGGGATGTCTGGCACAGCGGTACGCACATGAGATTTTGGAAGAAATTGAAGAGGTCGATGTTGTACTGGGTACGACCGGCTATGACCGGATTGTGGAAGCGGTGCACACCGCCCTGGAAAAGAAACGGGACTGTATTTTTTCTGATTTGCAGGCGCTTCCGATTGTAAAAGAAAAACGCATCATAACGACAGGCGGTCATTATGCTTATTTAAAAATTGCAGAGGGTTGTGACAAACATTGTACCTATTGCATTATTCCGAAAATCCGCGGCAATTACCGCAGCGTTCCTATGGAACATTTAATCTGGCAGGCAGAGGAGCTTGCCGGGAGCGGAGTAAAGGAGCTGATTCTGGTAGCGCAGGAGACGACGCTTT
>CANOFI010000283.1 GCA_947565255.1 uncultured Lachnospiraceae bacterium | reverse complement strand
CAATATGAAATGTGTTATACGAACATCCTGCAGGTGCTGGATTTAAGCCGGATTCCACTGCTTGCGGCGGAACGCAAAATCGAACATCCGTTCGTAATCGGTGGAGGGCCGTGCACCTATAATCCGGAGCCGCTTGCAGATTTTTTTGATTTGTTTTACATCGGGGAAGGAGAAACCGTATATTTTCAGCTGATGGATTTGTATAAGGAATGGAAAAACTCCATTCACAAAGAGGACAGAATGGCCTTTTTGAAACGGGCCGCTTCGGTTCCCGGCATCTATGTCCCTGCTCTGTATGAGCCGTCCTATCACGAAGACGGAACGCTGAAAAGCTTTGCCGCGCTTTGTGAGGAGGCTCCAGAAACAGTGGAAAAACAGATTGTCATGGATATCAGTGATACGTATTATCCGACAAAGCCGGTTGTGCCGTTTATCAAGGTGGCGCAGGACCGTATGGTGTTGGAAATCCAGCGCGGCTGCATCCGGGGATGCCGTTTCTGCCAGGCAGGCATGCTTTACCGGCCCACAAGGGAGCGCGATGTAAACGTTCTAAAGCAGTATGCCCATGAAATGCTGAAAAGCACCGGGCATGAAGAAATCTCATTAAGCTCTTTAAGCTCCAGTGATTATTCCGGGTTAAAGGAACTGGTGACCTTTTTGATTGAAGAATTTAAGGGAAAAGGCGTCAACATCTCGCTTCCTTCCCTTCGTATTGATGCATTTTCCCTGGACGTCATGAGCAAGGTGCAGGATGTGAAAAAAAGCAGCCTGACGTTCGCACCTGAGGCCGGTTCCCAGCGTCTTAGAAACGTGATTAATAAGGGGCTTACGGAGGAAGATATTTTAGAAGGCGCCAAGAAGGCATTTCAGGGGGGATGGACAAAGGTAAAGCTATATTTTATGCTGGGCCTTCCGACGGAAACAGAAGAGGATATAAAAGGGATTGCTGAGCTTTCCGAAAAAGTCGCCATGCTTTATTATGACACCATTCCCAAAGAACAACGAAACGGGAAGTGCCAGATTACGGCAAGCTCCTCCTTTTTTGTGCCAAAGCCGTTTACCCCGTTCCAGTGGGCGCCGATGAACACAAAGCAGCAGTTTCTGGACAAGGCCCATCTGGTAAATGATACATTTAAGGCGCAGTTAAACCGCAAAAGCTTAAAATATAACTGGCATGAAGCGGATGTAACCGTGTTAGAGGGCGTATTGGCCCGCGGGGACCGGAAAGTGGGACGGGTCCTCTTAAACGCATATAAGAAGGGCTGCCTTTACGATGCCTGGAGCGAGCATTTTGATTACGAAAAATGGCTTGCGGCCTTTGAGGAAGAGGGGGTATCCATTGCATTTTACACGACGAGAACGCGCAGTCTGGATGAATTGCTGCCCTGGGATTTTATCAATATCGGCGTGACAAAAGATTTTTTAAAGAGAGAATGGGACAGGGCCTTAAAGGAAGAAACCACGAAAAACTGCCGCATGGGCTGTTCCGGCTGCGGCGCACTTGTGTATGAAGGAGGGGTCTGCTTTGAAAATCAGAATTAAATTTCAAAAATCCGGCGTGATGAAATTTGTCGGACATCTGGATATGATGCGTTATTTTCAAAAGGCAATCCGGCGCGCAGATATCGATATTGCCTATTCGGGAGGCTTCAGTCCGCACCAGATTATGTCGTTTGCCTCTCCGCTCGGGGTTGGTGTGACAAGCGACGGTGAATATCTGGATATCGAAGTGCACTCTACAAAATCTTCCAGAGAAAGCGTGGAGGCATTAAACCGCGTCGGTGTTGAGGGGATTTGTGTCCGCTCCTACCGGAAGCTGCCGGATCATGCAAAAACAGCTATGTCCACGGTTGCAGCCGCCGATTATACAATTACTTTAAGGGATGAACGTCTTCCCAGGGACTGGATGCAAAAGCTCTCGGATTTTTATGCACAAAATTGCATATTTATACTTAAAAAAACAAAAAAAAGTGAGAAGCAAATCAATCTGAAGCCGCTTATATATACACTTACGGCTGAAACATTTCCTTATATTACAATGCGTCTTAGCAGTGGCAGCGTGGACAATGTAAAGCCGGAGCTTGTCATCCGGGCGTTTTATCAGTACCTTGACATGAGCATGCCGGAATCAGGAATGTCCATTCACAGAAATGAATTGTATGCCAGGGCGGAAAAAGAGGGGGAACAGATGTTTGTCCCCTTAGAGGAATTGGGTGAAGAAATCGATGAATAGAATTTTAATTACAAAACAGCAGCTGAAAAACTGTACCAGACCTGCCTGCGTCAGCGCACTGTACGAAGGTGAAAAACTGACGGAAATCTATCTGGATACCGATGAGAATCATTCGAAACTGCATACAATTTATATCGGAAGGGTTCAGAACATAGTTAAAAACATCAATGCCGCATTTATTGAATTTGAAAAAGGCTGTATCGGATATTATCCGCTGGAGGAACTTCCCGGTGCGGTTTTCACAAAAAAGCAGGGAAAAAAAGCGCTTGTCGTCGGCGATGAGCTGCTGGTACAGGTCGCGAAGGACGTTACCAAAAAGAAATATGCCGTGCTGACAACCAATTTAAGCTTTTCAGGTGAATATTTTGTGCTGACAACCGGTAATAAAACAATCGGAATCTCAGGAAAATTATCCGTCAGTGAGAGGAAACGTCTAAAAGCGCTGGTAGAAGACAATCTTACTGCGGACTGCGGCGTGATTGTGCGCACCAATGCGGGAAATGCACAAGAAGGGCTTTTGCTTGAACACCTGAAAAAACAGGAAAACCGAGTAAAGGAGTTGCTTGAGAAAGCAAAATTTCGCACGGCATATTCTGTTTTGTCCGAAATACCGCAGCAATATATACAGGTCGTAAAAAATGC
>CANOFI010000282.1 GCA_947565255.1 uncultured Lachnospiraceae bacterium | reverse complement strand
AGAGAAAATCCGATATAATAGCATCAAATAGATTAGCATCATCCCATTGAGCATTCCCGGTCAGAATTTACCATACTACCGGTTGCCACGCAAATGGCAGCAAATCCTTTGCTTTAACTTTAATCAGCTTTCCCTTTTCATCGTTCACGATTACTTTGATATCAGGACAATACTCAAATAGCATTTGCCTGCAATTCCCACATGGCGGGATAACATAGTTAAGGTGTTTACTGTGAACCGCGACAATTGTATCAAACTCTCTTTCTCCCGCTGAAATAGCAGAGCCAATTGTTATATATTCTGCGCAGGAGCCATGTATTCCGTCACAGTTTACGCCCTTATAGATGGCGCCATTTTTACATAAAATTGCACAGCCAACAGTGTGATTGTATATTCCATCATCAAAATTTTCTTTTGACACTGCAAGGGCAATATCGATTAGCATTTTATCATTGTCATTTAATTCATATCTTTCCATAATAATTTTTCCTTCGTTTTATCCAGAGTATCTGCACAAAAAAAGACAGACGGTCAGACGCCGAACAATGTTTTTGCATTCCTGTGGGCAGCGGCGATAACCTCCTCTGCTTTTATTTGCTTGATATCGGCAATCGCCTGTGCAATATAAGGAAGGTAAAGCGAACAGTTCCGCTTGCCGCGGTATGGAACGGGAGCGAGATACGGACTGTCTGTCTCTAATAAAATGCAGTCAAGCGGAAGATATTCGACGCATTCTTTCAGCTTTTTTGCATTTTGAAAGGTAATGACGCCTCCGATGCCAAAATAGTATCCCATGTTTAAGTAATCGCGCGCGCTTTCCTTTGAATAGGAATAGCAGTGGATTACGCCCCGCAACTGTTCGGCATGCTCTGCGCGCAGCAGGGAAATGGTGTCTTTAGCTGCATCACGGCTGTGAATGATGACAGGAAGGGATACCTCCTTTGCAATCTGCAGCTGGCGGGTAAACCAGTGCGCCTGCACATCGCGTGCCGGTTCGTCCCAGTGATAATCCAGTCCGATTTCGCCGATAGCGACGACTTTTTCATCGGACGACTGCTTTTTGAGCCATTCCATGTCGGCTTCCGTCAGGCTTCCGGTTTCATTCGGATGGATGCCGATGGCCGCATAAATATAGTCATAGGCATGTGCCAGTGCAATGCTTTTTTCAGAGGAAGAAAGGCTTGCGCCTACGTTGACGATGGCGCCGATGTGGTTGTCTGGCATCGAGTCGAGCAGCTGGTTCCGGTCTGCATCAAAGGCATCGTCATCGTAGTGCGCATGACTTTCAAAAATCGGCATGGTTTCGCAATCGAACTTTTGTTCTGCATGCATAATTAACAGATTTCGGCTCCGGACGGCATTGCCTTTTCAGGAACCATCAATGCCAGCTCACCGTTTTCATTCTCTGCGCAGAGCAGCATGCCCTCGGACAGAACGCCGGCTAGCTTTGCAGGTTTTAAATTTACGAGAACCATGACTTTTTTTCCAACCATTTGCTCCGGGGTATAGTGTGCTTTTATGCCGGAAACAATCTGTTTTACCTGGCTGCCGATGCGCACTTGCGAGCAGAGCAGCTTTTTGAATTTTTTGACTTCCTCGCAGGAGATGATTTCTCCAACCTGAAACTGCATTTTCATGAAATCGTCGTAGGTAATTTCTTCCTTCGGCTCTATATCTATCACGGAAGAGGCGTCTTCTTCCTGTTCGGGAAGCTCGCCGTTTGCGCGGAGCTCCGCTTCATATTCTGCCCTTTGTGCTTCCTGAATGGCCTCTACCCTGCTCATGATATCCTTTGCGTCAAGACGTGCAAACAGTATTTCCGGGGTATCGGTTACTTTTTTGCCGCTTTCATATAAGCCAAACTGGTTCAGGGTATCATAGGTACGCAGGGTTGTGCCGAGCTGTGCCGCAATTTTTTCAGCAGTTTCCGGAAGAAAACTGTGCAGAAGGCTTGCACCGATGGTGATGGATTCTGTCAAATTGTACAGCACTTCACGCAGGCGGGGCAGGTCGGCTTCATTTTTTGCAAGCACCCAGGGGGTGGTTTCATCAATGTATTTGTTGCAGCGGCGGAACAGGCTGAATACCTCCGTAATTGCATCTGCGACGCGCAGCTCCTCCATTTTTGCGGAAACTTTGCCGGAAGCGGAGGTTACAACTGCTTTCAGATCTTCATCTGCTGTGCCGCTGACACCCGTACTCGTAACAATGCCGTTAAAATATTTATTGCTCATGGAAATCGTACGGTTGACGAGATTTCCTAAAATATTTGCCAGATCCGAATTGAACCGCTCAAGAATAAGCTCCCATGTGATGATGCCGTCGTTTTCAAATGGCATTTCATGGAGAACAAAATAGCGGGTTGCATCGACACCGAACAGGTTGGCCATATCGTCGGCATAAATGACATTTCCTTTGGATTTGCTCATCTTATCCCCGCCGCTTAACAGCCATGGATGGCCGAATATCTGTTTGGGCAGGGGCAAATCCAGCGCCATCAGAAAAATCGGCCAGTAAATGGTGTGGAAACGCACAATATCTTTTCCAATCAGGTGCAGGTCTGCAGGCCAGTTTTTGTCAAACAACTCTGAACATTGGCCGTCGGCATCGTAGCCGATTTTTGTGATATAGTTTGTGAGAGCATCGAGCCACACATAAACGACATGTTTGTCGTCAAAATCTACTGGAATCCCCCAGCTGAAGGAGGTTCTTGATACACAT
The DNA here is from genome assembly GCA_947565255.1 of uncultured Lachnospiraceae bacterium. Classification (GTDB taxonomy): domain Bacteria; phylum Bacillota; class Clostridia; order Lachnospirales; family Lachnospiraceae; genus JAAVZI01. Next base: position 182 of record CANOFI010000282.1, on the reverse strand, counting down.
AAATCCTGCAGTCCCGGCAGTAAGAAGTTGTTCATCATTTCATTTTTACGGGATACTGGCTGGATAAAATCCGGGTGGGTATTAATATGTTCGATTAAACGGTCGGCATATTTACTCATTTTAAAGAAGTATGCCTCTTCTTCGGCAGGCTTTACCTCCCGTCCGCAGTCCGGGCACTTTCC
>CANOFI010000281.1 GCA_947565255.1 uncultured Lachnospiraceae bacterium | reverse complement strand
CAGTAATATTTCCTTCGGGCTGCCGGAGCGGATTCATATCACAGCGGGATTTCTCCGTCAGGATGGTTATAGTTTAGGACAGTTTTCTGATAGGAATCAACGGCTGTTGTAAATTTGGAGCCGGCAATTCCATCTGCTGTGCCGACAGAGGTGTATCCGAGCGCATACAGATATTTCTGAACGGGTTTTACAACGGCGTGCCGGGAATTTTTCTCTGAGGATACGGTTACTGTTTTTGAAAGGGTTTCCGGTCCGGCAATTCCGTCTGTTTTTGCTCCAGTGGCTGCCTGCACCTCTTTGATAAATTGTGTTTCTGTATAGGCTGGACTGGGAGATGCAGAAGTAGGAGCAGAGGGAGTTTGGAAGGAAGCAGAAGAGCCGTTTTCCAGCGCCATGACCGTATGGCTGCCCGGCTTTACCAAAATGTCCCCGCGTTTGAGGCAGGTATCGCTTGTGAGGTATCTGGAATCCGTTAAGACATCAAATTCCCCCGTTTTTGTAAATGCGGATTTCATCGTGGAGGTAGTGGGCGCATTCGTGCCATTGTATGGGACAGGGATTCCGGCGGCCTGGGCGCATACAGTCATAAAAGCGCTGCAGTCCGTCTCGCACGCCTCGGTTATTTTTGATAAATCAAACCTTGTTTTTTTGGCCTGTGTATGTAAGGTGTTCCGCTGGTTCTGGTCATATCCGATTTTGTCGTTGGAGCATCCCTTTTCACATGCAGCTGCCATTTTTTCCGCTTTTGCGGGGTCTTTGCAGCGCAGTACAAATGCCCAGGGTCTGGAATACCATGTGCGGACGCAGACCTCTTTGCCGGTCTGGTCGCCTGCACAGCCGCCTTTTATTTTGCCTTTTTCGTCAATGGATGCATGTCCTATTTTGATTCGCATGCTGCATCCTCCTTTCTTGTTTTTTGCTGTAATAATGAGTTTGAGGCTGTCGCGCTAAACTTTGAATGTACAAGTATTGATTAATGTATCGCTATATTTTACAATATGTTGTATATTGCTTTTCTGGTGCGACAGCCCCTAGTTCTCCAAATCCGAGCCGCCTTCCTCTGTCTGTGAGGAAGCAGGGCCGCCGCAGTTTTCGCTGGTCTGATTTGTAAATTTTGTATCGCATATTTTAATACCGGCAAGTCCGATTAACTCTGTTCCGAAAAATGCATATACGCATGTGGTAAGGGTCGGACTCAGCTCCGTCATGGTATGGTATTGCAACAAAACAGCCGCAGTCGTGTAGGTTATAATTGCGGCGATAGAAAGCAATACGATTATTTTATTGAATTTTAACGGAAATCGAGAGGGAAGACGGGATTTCAAAATGCGAACCCGCAGTTCTCTTTCCTCCCGCTTCTTTTCAGCAATTTGAAGCTTTTGCTTTAATTTGCGCATAGTCTGTTCGTGTGACAGCTTTTTTGTGTTAAATAACATTGCGTTCACCATTTGAATGACCCGTGGTCAGCACACGGGTGTATTGTGCCGCTTGGTTTCTGAGTGATTCCACACATGCTTTTAATTGACCGCATACGTAATCCAGTTCCTCTTTTGTTTCCCGGCCGCCGAAAGTCATGCGTATACAGCTATGGATGTCTGCTTCGGGTACGCCAATGGCGGAAAGAGCGGCAGAAGCGGAGAGAGTTTTGCTGTCGCAGGCGGAGCCTGTGCTGACCTGAATCCCGTTCATGTCCAATAGAATCATCAGCGATTCCCCCTCGATGCCCTGAAAACACATGTATAAATTGTGTGGCAGCCGCTTTGCGGATGCAATGGAAGCGCCAATCAGATAACTGTCCGGAATGTTATGAAGGATGAAATCATAGACATAGTCTCTGTTTCTGGATGAGATACAGGCATAGTCATAGCCTTCAACGGCCTTTCCTAAGGAAGCGATACCAAGGACGTTTTCTGTCCCGGCAACAATGCCATGCTGCTGGCTGCCGTAGATGAGAGGCTTTAGCCTGATATGCTTCTGCTTCCACAATACGCCGATTCCTTTTAGTGCATGAAGCTTATGACCGCTGAATGTTATAATGTCGGCAGCATTTTGCCATAACCGCATATCCACCCGGAAATATGGGATATATCCGGTTGCGTCAACCACGAGAATCCCGTTATGTTTATGAACAATAGACCCGATACGTACAACGTCATTGATTGTACCTAGTTCTGAATTGGCAGCCTCGATACAGACAAGCGGTTTGAGGTCGTTATGTTTTGTGAGAAGCTCATCCAGATAAAGCAAATCGATTTCCCCGGCACAATTTACGTTCAACGGCGTATGGCAAATGCAGGATGTGCATGCGTTTAACATGGATTTATGGGCGGTTGGGGAATAAAATACCTCGTACTGGTTTTCCACCGGATGTTCAGAGGTCAGCCCCTTAACCGCGAGGGTATTCGATGCGCTTCCGGATGGTGTAAAATAGAAATCTTCTGCATCCGCATGAAGGAAGGCGGCGACTGTCCGCTTTGCGTCTGATAAAATCTGTCTTGGTTTTTCTGCCAGGGAATAGAGTGAGCTTGGATTTCCGTAGTCATCCAGTACAGAGATCAGATATTGTTTTACAGAATTGGAAATTTCCGTAGTTGCTGCGTGATCCAGATAAATGGAATGTTTCATATGTAAAATCTCCTGCCCGAAATAAGATATTAATGTATGCTTAAAGTATTGGTTATTAGCTGTTTTCTTTTTTTTCACCGGACTGTGACGCGGATTCTGCCCTGGATTTTTTTCTTGCAGCAGGTTTACGTTTTTTGTCTGCCAAAATTTCCTTAATCACATCCTGGATATCTTCACGAAATGTTTCTAAGTCGGATAAATCACAGTTTTCCAGAGTTTCTTTTGCTTTTGCTTTTGCTATCACATCCCGAAGTTTACTGTTACTATTCGGGTCTGCC
>CANOFI010000280.1 GCA_947565255.1 uncultured Lachnospiraceae bacterium | reverse complement strand
ATTTAAACAATTCAGAGGCAGACTATGATTTGGCGCTTTTGGATATTATGCTGCCGGGCAAAGACGGCTTTGCCCTTCTGGAGGAATTAAAAGAACACCGTATTCCCGTGATATGCCTGACAGCAAAAGGCGATTTGCACAGCAAGGTAAAGGGGCTTAAGGACGGCGCGGAAGACTATATTGTGAAACCATTTGAAATGCTGGAGCTCTTAGTGCGCATTGACAAGGTGCTCTGCCGCTCTGCCGGACATACTGCAGATGAAGTCATACACATCCGCGATGTTGTGATTGACAAGAAAAAACGCACCGTCACAAAGGCGGGACAAACCATCCCCCTGCAGCCTATGGAATTTGACTGTCTTCTCGCCTTTTGGAAATACAGAAACCGCGTGATGACACGGGAACAGATTTTAAATATTTTATGGGGCTGCGATTTTCAGGGGGAGACCCGGACCGTGGATGTCCATGTTGCAAATTTAAGGAGAAAGCTGGATTTTGCCGACGTGATTATTACAGTGCCGAGAGTCGGCTACCGGATGGAGGTCTGAAATGGATATGATAAAAAAAATTGCGGTTACAGCGTCCATCATGCTGTTTGTACTGGCGCAGATTTTTTCTCTTTATGTCATCCAGGTCAGCCGCACAGAGAAGCTAAATCTGCTGAAAGACAAAGAAGCACAAATCCTGCAGAAAAATATACGGAATTTTGAAAAAGATATGCAAAACATCAACTACAAAGATTCGATAGATGATTATCTGATCACCTGGTTTTTCCAGAAAAATATGCCGGAAAACAGTGCACTTTATAAAGGAAAACAAGAGTTATGCAACAAAAGCTCTTATGACTTTGATGCGGGTAAACTCAAAGGCGAACTAAACGTCCCCTCCTTTCTCAGTCAGCACGTAAATGGCAAATATCTGCTTGTGATACACGAAACCATACAAATCGGTACGCAGAACTACACAGTTTGTTATCTTTTGGATGCCACATTTATTTACAAGAGCAGCCAGGCCCTTCTCATCCGTGAAATCCTTGTTTCCCTGTTCCTGTCGGGCATCACACTGTTTGTGCTCGTCTTTCTTATCCGCCGCATCACCAAACCGCTGCAGGCCGCCAACGAAGCCCAGCTTCTTCTGATTGGAAGCATGTCGCATGAATTAAAGACGCCTCTGACCGCCATCCGCGGTTACTCGGAAACCCTTTTGGATGTAAAGCTTTCCGATGAACAGAGAAAAAAATCGTTAGAATACATTCATTCGGAAAGCGGGCGTCTCTCCCGTCTCTCTGAAAAAATGATGGAGCTGACAAAGCTTTATGAACCGGATTGCGTAATTACCTTTACTCCCGTTTGTGTGAAGGAGCTTTTTGATGCGGCGGAAAAGAGTGTCCGCTCAAGACTCGAAGAAAAGAAGCTGCAGCTTGTGCGCGAGGGAACATGCCGGGACATAAAAATGGATTTGGACTATGATTTGATGGTCAGCTTTCTCATCAATCTGCTCAATAACAGCATCATGGCATCGAAGCCGGGCGGACGCATTTTTCTTGGAGCCGGCAAAAACGAAATCTGGGTCCGGGACGAGGGCTGCGGCATTCCCAAAAAAGAGCTCTATAAGGTGTGCCAGGCATTTTACCGCGTAGATAAATCCCGTTCCAGAAAAAGCGGCAACATGGGACTTGGTCTGGCATTGTGCGAACAGATTGCCAAAGCGCACAACGCAAAATTACGCATCGAAAGCGAGGAGGGAAAAGGCACAAAAATTTCCCTTTACAAATCCTTTACAACTCATTGAAGATTTGAAAAAAACAAAACGGTACGATATTCCTGAAGCAACCGGCAGCACGGCCATCCGGCCCTCTGGCGGCATAGATCAAAACAGGAGGCATAGAAATTATGAAAAAAACACCATCAAAACGAATTTGCGCGGCGTTTTTCGCTGTCTGTCTCAGCGCAGGACTGCTGGCAGGCTGTGAAAAAACACCCGAACAGGCAATTGTCAAGGAAAAAGGCGCGGGCGCCATGAAAAAATATGAAAGCCAGAAAGATGACGGCACCCCTTTAAAGAAAAAACTTAAAATACCGGAAACCTATAAAAATGAGGCTTCCTATGAAGACGGCGCACTCATCATCGACACCGATGCAAAGGTGATTGCTCCTGACGTAAGCACGATAGACACCATTTCTGTATCTGCAAAGAAGGCCGATACAGAGTTTATTGATAAAGTGACTGAAACCTTTTTCGGGGACAGCAAAATTTATAATGCCTTCACCTATGCAGAGCTGACAAAGGAAGAGGCGCAAAATCAGCTGAACCAGCTAAAAAAATATAAGGCAGAAGGCAATCTGGATCCCTATAAGCATGGCAAGGACGAAAACGGCCAGCTCCTTTATGATATCAATGCAGACATTGAACGATATGAAAAGGAGGTGCAGACGGCTCCTGAGGAAAAACAGAAACAGGAAGTAAAGCCTGCCCTCGGCATGGAGTATTTCAGTGAAAAAACAGGCGAAAAAGAAACGTTTGAGGACTACTTTCAGGGTGTTGCCGAAACAGCGCAGGGAAATTACACCTACACGATTACAGCACATATGCCGGATGTAACTGTGAATATTGAAAAAGAACGAACAGATTTGGCTGATTTTCAGGAATCTGCGTTCTGGCAGGAAGGAGAATACATTATGGACAGCGACGCTCCCTATGCCATGACAGAAGAGGAAATCAAACAATTAGTCGATATTTCCTACGAGGACGCAAAAAAAACCGCAGACGAAAAAATAAAAAAGCTCGGCCTTGATATGGAACTGTATAATTTTGACTACGCCCTGTTTGAGCATGGCGAGGATGGTTTTAACAAGGCAAATGTTCTGGATACCGGATATCTTTTTCACTATGAGAGGGTTGTCAATCAAGAATACCGACTTAGGCAACTACGTATCGC
>CANOFI010000279.1 GCA_947565255.1 uncultured Lachnospiraceae bacterium | reverse complement strand
GAATTTTTGTATCGATTGTCCAAACTCGTCACTCCGAATAAAACCTTCACAATAACCTGATAAAATTCAAATTGCTTAAAATACATAATGAAATATCCAATACATCCAATTCTAAAAACTATTCTTGCAAAGTCTGTTATCCAATCTTTCCCCTATATACTTTACCACAGTAGAGCGTTAAAGTACCGTAAACAATTACCGATATTATATTTCAAATTCCTAATGCTGTCAATCCCTCGCCTGCAAATCTTTCTGAACCAGTTCCAGATAATGCACCAGAATGCTCTGCTTGGAATGAATCTCATATCCTTCCTCTAATTCCTCAAACCGAAAACTCTTTCTCCCGCCTGCCTCCATCCGCTCCCAGAAGCGCTCCAGCTGCCTGCAGCTTAAATAATAAAAATAATCCTTATGAGAATAATAAATAATCAGAAAGGCGATTCCCTGCTGTTTTTCAAATTCCTTCATAAATGCCATCTGATGCGGGTGAATATTCTGAAGCGGAAACGTATCCGTATTGCACTCCTTTGCATCAAAGCAGACCGGATACCCCTGTACCGCACCGATATAATCAACCGTGCTTTTCTGCTCAAAATACGCAAGCGTAATATGCCGGTGTTCTTTATCTATTTTGATGGGAGTAATCGGAGTGGGAATTTTCTGAATCAGCGCCAGCCCCAATTCCCTGTAGCGCTCATTGGAACGGTTAATTAATTCCTCCAGCGCAGAACCCCGAAGCCCTCTCGAATTCCATGTAGCCATCAGACAAGCTCCTCCCCGCGTAATATCGTTTTAAAAACCACAGGAAGCGGTGCCGTAAACGACTTTCCGGAAAGCCCACAAAATTCACCGTCCAGTTCCGGCATCTGCATCCGGTAACTGTGCAGCAGAAGATGCCGCAAATGATACCGGCTGCGAATCGTCCGGTTTTTCTGTTCATCTCCATATTTTCCATCCCCCAGAACCGGATGCCCGATTGATGCAAGATGCGCGCGGATCTGGTGCGTCCGCCCGGTTATCAGCTGTACTTCAAGATACGTAAATGTCCCGTTGCTTTTCAGTACATGATACGCTGTCTCAATGTAAGAACTGCCCGGCAGTTCCTTTTCTGTAACCGTTACCTGATTATCTTCCTGATTTTTTTTAAGATAACCGCAGATTTTCTGGTCTTTCTCCACTTCCCCTGCCACAATGCAGCGGTAAAATTTATGCAGAGAACGCTCCTTTAACAGCCTCGACATCACCTGAAGACCCAAAAGCGTCTTTCCACCAATCAAAAGTCCTGTCGTATTGCGGTCCAGCCGGTTGCACACTGCCGGACGGAAGGTCAGAAGCGCATCCTGTGTCACCTGTCCGCTTTCCAGCAGATAGGAAAGAAACAGTTCATTCATGGATATATCTGTTTCCTTTGCCTTCTGCGACAAAATGCCCCACGGCTTATTCATCAGGCAGACATGCCGGTCTTCAAAAATGATATCCGGTTTCGGCTGCGTTTCCGAAAAAACAACTTCCACTGCTTTGGGCCGGCCTGAAAATTTTTCAATCGTATCCTCCGCCAGAAACAGCTTCACTTCATCGCCCTTTGCCAGCTTTTCCCTGCCCTCCGCTTTTTTCCCGTTCAGCACTATATTTTTTTTTCGGAGCATCTTATAAAGAAAACTTTTCGGCGCGCCGTCCATATATTTATTTAAAAATTTATCCAGCCGCTGCCCCGCTTCGTTTTCTTTAATGATAATCTGTCTCATAAACTCCTCTTTCACTTGATTATGTAAACCATACTTATTTATCTCTTTTCAATAATCAATATAAAACTCAATATAAAACCAATATAAAATCAATACAAGTCAGCCCTGCAGACAATAGGAATATTGCCTAAACTGCATACTCTTCCTTTCTTTATTTGCATATATATGCACTTACAAAGAAAACCCAAACAGCATGTCCCTGATTTTTTCGTCCTGTTCTGTAACCCGTCTTTTCCCATCATTGCCGGAGAGCTGGCTTTGCACCAGTTTTATGAACTTTTGTTCGTTTTTTATTACTTGAACTGCATACTTCCCTTTGCCCTGGTTGCACAAAAAATTTTTCAGCTGTTTTGCGATTTCCTGTTCACTCATTTTTTTATGCTGCGTATAAACAACAACGGAGGTATCCTGCACGAATATGCAGTCTGTTTTTACCATCTTTTCATTCAGCACAAATATCAGGTCGTACAGAAGGATTCCACGTTCTTCTGCGGGACGAAGCTGCGCATACAGGGATTCTGGGGCAGATTTGCAGCGCAGAAACATAATCATGCTTACAGCGGATTTACTTGCCGGCAGTATACCAAGCACCGCTACAATCGACAACATATTTTGTTTTGTGTTCGTGTGCAGCCATCCGAGAAAAAAAACGGCAAGCGCAATGGCATATAACACCACTGTCTTAATGATTTCTATCCTCTTTTTTCTGGCAAGAAAGCCGTACATTCCCTTTTGTAATTTCTTTTTTTTCATCCCATGCGTCCTCAGGTTTATAAAATTTTCCCCATGATATCCAGCAGGATTCTGTGCGGAACCACTTTTGCCAGAAGACGGAATGCCTTTATGCTCCACCCGTAAACGGATACCGTTCTTCGTGCCGCCGCATCTTTTAAAGCAAGCCGAACCACATGTTTTGCCTTTGCCATTATCATGCGCTTATAAAATGTTTTTTCAATATCGCAGTCATCATGTCTGAAAAATTCCGTGTCCACCGGTCCTGGACAGACTGCGGTAACCGAAATGCCACGGTCTTTCAATTCTTCATGCAGCGCCCTTGAAAAGCTCAGTACATAAGCCTTGCCCGCCGCATATACAGCAAATTTAGGCTGTGCAACAAAAGCTGCAGAGGATGCAATCTGTATCATACGGCCTCCCTTTGCCATAAAGGGAAGACAGATTTTTGTCATGGCAGTCA
>CANOFI010000278.1 GCA_947565255.1 uncultured Lachnospiraceae bacterium | reverse complement strand
ATTCGTCGCATTCATAAGTCATATGGGTGTATGGAATCTTCATGGATTCCAGGATACGCATGGCGTTGGTCTTGTTTTCTTTTTGCTTTGCCATCTTTTATTCTCCTTTTGCCGGTCTGACATATATTGTTGTTCCATTTTTCACTTGCCGGCGTTATGAAATGTTTTTGTACATGTTTTGCAAAAAAACATTATTATAACGATAAAATTAACGTGAAACCTGGATTCTACTGTTCATGACAATAGAATCCTCGCAGAGCGTGGATTCTATTGTATATTATACTCGAAAATGGAAAAAAGCAAAGGGTGATTTTGCTCTGCGGCTATGATACAATGGCGTAAATGGCAGCAGGTCCGTGCTCTGCCCTAATTGATATGGAAAATGGAAGTCCCAAACCGAAAAATAGATACGGAAGATATAGAATACAGCACTTTTGGTCAAGATGAAAATCTCATTCTATTGTATCATGTGTAAGGAAGGTGTAACTGAGCAAGGAAGCTCAATTTGGTTACACGGCGCCGCAGGAGTCAGGTATTAGGATTTTTAAAGCAACAGGAGAAGGAAGCATGAGTGACAGGATACCGATATTTCGTTCGCTTGCCATGATTGAGGAGAGAATCCAGGAAAAACTGAATGTGGAAATGCTTGCGGAAGGCATTCACTTTTCCCGCTACCACTATCAGCGAATGTTTCGGGAAGTGGTTGGGGACAGTGTCATGGCATATGTGACCAGGCGGAAGCTGGCTCTTGCGGCCGAAGAGCTGGCGCGGACGGACCACACGGTTCTGGAGGTGGCGTTAAAATACGGTTACGATTCTCATGAAGGCTTTACCCGTAGCTTCAAGGCTTATCTGGGGGTGACGCCCACAGAATTCAGGAAATATCATCCGTCCATATGCTTTCCGGGAGTGAGAAAGGAGAAAAGTGCTATGTTGTATTCAAAGACTGCAGACGAAATTATCAGAAAACTGAATGGTTTAATTGTGGAGGCCGGGGAGACGGCAGCGTATATCAGAAAGAACGAAGAGAAAGGCGGAGACGGGGCGGCAGCTTACAGGACATTCTGGGAATATGTTGCAGGCAGAGTAGATAATCTGGCGGAACAGCTGAAGGAGAGCCTGGGGCGTGTCACAGCCATTGCAGAACGCCCGGATGAAATATCGGCACGGTTTTTCATAATTAAGGCCGTTGAAGACGCTGCGTTTGAATGGGCTCTTATGGCCTTTCAGACCGGGCTGATGACAGCGAGAGCACTGCCGGAACACAGAGAGGCATTTCGGCCACTCTGTTATCAATGCAATACGCTGGCGCAACATGCCCGTCTGGGGGCGGAGGAGATTGGAGAATTTTTTGGCGAGCTGACAGAGCTGATTTTTCAGGATATGCGGCAAAACGCACAGATTAAAATTCAGCATGCCGCAGACGTTGGGAAAGAGGCGGCTCAGAAGCTGTCGGTTCCGGCGTATCCCTATGCCTATATTGCCGATGAAATTCAGGAAATTGCCGTAAGCCTTTCGAGCATGCCGCTGGAAGAGTTAACGGTATATCTGTTGGAGGAATATCGCATTCGGCTGGATAACGTGGCTTTTGCCGCCGATATGGATATCCTGCGGGCCCCGTCACATAAGCAGCTTTTCGAGAACATATCGAATTTTAGACAACAGTTGGACGAGGTGATTACCTTTTTTGAGAGCCTGCCGGAAGAAACTGTCCGGACATCTTCGCAGGAGGAAGCAGAGACTGAGCCGGTACGCAGTGTTGAAAAAAAGTATGCTGACCTGGCCTTCCAGGAGAAGATTCTGCTGTTTTATCTGAAGGGTGAGATTGAGAAGCTGGGAAAGGCCAATCTCATTTCGGACAGGAAAGCCGCTTTTGACGAAATCTGCGGGAAATTGAAGGACGTGGTCAATCTGGCAAACGCGGCGGGTGCGGCAGAAGAGGAAAGAAATGCCGGCAGAGTACCTGTGCTTCTGCAGGAGGTGTACCATAAAATGACAGAGGAAGCGGAGCGTCTGGGTGCATACGGCGGAGCCATTCAATATATAGCCGAAGAAGTAAAACGTCCTCTGAAATATTTTCCAGAATGATTTTCCAGGATGAGAAAACAGGGACTGTCACATTTCGTGATAAACTCATATCATGTGACAGTCCCGCTTTGCATTATTGGAAAGCCCGTCGTCAGATGGACATAGAATCATAACGGTGTCAAAGGTACTTTTTTGCATCATATGTTTTTCACTATGCCGTGACTGCAGAAATATTCCAGCCAAAGCGCATCATATTTTCCCAAAAGGTGTACCTCATCCCAGGTGTAAGCGGGATTCAGATGTCCCGATTCATCTGTCACCAGCTCATTGATGTCCAGATAGAAGATGTCTTTATTGTCAGCCAGAGCAGCAATGCGGTCATTGCGCTCTTTAATATTCGGATTATTGAAAATCGGATCGGATTCCGATTTGCTCTGTTTGACGTACATGATACCGCAGACATAGATAATGGCATCCGGCTGCAATTCCTGCAGGCGGACGACGGCATTTCCATAAGCTTCCATGAAGGAATCCACATTGCCGGTACCCATTTCGTTGATACCGATTTCCAGGTAAATTTTGCCGAAGGAACGGGTCTGGAGTGCTTCTTCCACGGAGAGCATCCTGCCGTTTTCCTTTTCTGCGTCACATTGGAACATATTATAGATGGTCATGCCGTTTTGCGCATAGTAGGTGATATTATCCCATCCGGAATAAAGTTCTACACCACATACGCGGGAGTCGCCAATGAACAGAGCGTCATCAAAATATTCCTGCGTTACCTCTGAAAAAGAATAGGTTTCCGGCTCTGCCGGAGGAGCTGCAGGTTCCGGCTGTTCGTTTTTCTGCCGGTCGGCAGGAACATTGCCAGGCTGTTCAGCTCCCGGTTGGCTGGAAGAAGGACTGCCCGGTTGCCCGGTTCCCGGCTGGCTGGCGGAAGGATTGCCCGGTT
>CANOFI010000277.1 GCA_947565255.1 uncultured Lachnospiraceae bacterium | reverse complement strand
GGAAGAAGTACACATTCCGCAATTCCTTAAAAGGAATTTCCCCATCAATCAAAAATCTTCTCTGAATCAGGGTTCCGTGGGACTCCTGGGGTTTTATGTTTACATACATCTCATAAAGTCCTTCCGTATCCACATTAAAATCCCATTCCACATACGTACATTTTACTTTGCTGTCGTTATAAAATTTAATTCCATGAGCTTCTTTTTCAACGACTTTTCCATTTTCATTTACACGCAGCTTCTGCTCGTCTTTCAGCTCATCCGTATCTTCGACGATACAGTCGCTTTTCACATCGTCAATATTGAGAACGATCTGCGTACTTTCGGGAACATCCTTATATCCCTTCTCCTCGTACTCCTGCAGCATATCCGCATAATTCTTCTCACCGGTATCCAAATCCACGGTTTCTTCCCGGCCGATTGTTCCCGAATATGCTTCGCCGGCATTCAGATTGTGGCCGATTTCCGTAATTTCATCGTAACTGACCGCATCTGGGTCCGCACTCTCAGCCGCCGGACTGACTGCATCAGAAGATGTCGCTGGTTCTGCCATAACTGCCGCACCATTTCCAAACAGCATGGAAAACGCTAATACAGAAGCAATCACTCTTCTTTTCTTCATCTTTTCCTTTCTCCTCTCCATTTTTATTTGAAATTTCTATCTTTTCCGCCCTGTTATCAGGCGAATGTCTATAGTAAACTGCTAACGCAAGGAAAAAAATAATAAAGAATCCAATTTCCTACAACAGTCTTTTATATATATTCTTAATCTCTTCCTTTGTGAGCTTCTTGGGATTTTTCAGCAACAGCCGTTCTACCTTTACCGCATTATCGGTCAGATAGTCCAAATCCTCCGGCTTTACCCCGAATCCCGTCAGAGAATCCGGAATATCCAGCTTTTTCATCAGCTCATACAAATAATCCACAACCTTCTGCGGCCACTGCTCCTCCGGAACTTCTTCAATCCCCTGTATCATATAGGGTGCAAGGGTTGTAAACTGCTCCCTGCAGCACTCCAGATTTGCTTCCATAACATAAGGAAGCAGCACCGCATTCGACACCCCGTGCGGAATATGATACTTACCTCCCAGCGGATAGGAAAGTGCATGCACTGCCACCGTGGAGGAGGTTGTCAGACATAACCCCGCATAAAAAGAGCCAAGCTGCATATCCTCTCTCGCTTCCAGGTCATTCCCGTCACTGTAAGCTCTTTCAATGCTTCTGCAGATAAGCTGTACCGCTTTCAGGGAAAAGAGCTCGCAAAACGGATTCGACAAAACAGATATGTACGACTCCACCGCATGACACAGCGCATCCACGCCCGTTGATGCCGTCAGGGCCGGCGGCAGTCCGCATGTTACCGAGACATCCAGGATTACGAAATCCGGTATCATATACTCATGTACAATTCCTACCTTCAAATCCTCCTCCGGATACAGGAAAATCGCATTGGCAGTCGCCTCTGCACCGGTCCCGGATGTAGTTGGAATTGCTGCCATCGGCAGAGACGGCTCTGTAATCGCGCCCTCTGCACGCAAATCCTCGATAAGGCTTTCATTGGTCATCGCAACCGACATGATTTTTGCCATGTCAATCACGCTTCCGCCGCCGATTGCCACAATCAAATCCACCGCATCGTCCTTTAATTTCCTGTAGGTGTCCTGTACATCATACACACTCGGTTCCCTCGGCACGTCATCAATCACGGTAACCCTTGCACCGCTTCCTTCCAGGACGGAAAGCGGAAGCTTCGCAAGCCCGCAGCCGGCAACACCCGGATCTGTCATCAGACAGACACTGGATGCCCCCGTCATGGAGACAATGCCCTTCAGCTCTTCAATGGAACCTTTTCCCGAAAATACCTTTTTGGGAAACTTCACATTATACTGTTTCTGGCTCATAATCTGTTCCTCTATTCTTTCTATGTTTTATCCCGCAAAGCGGAATTTGTTTACACATTCGGTTCTTTGATTCCTTCAAATGCTTTAAACGCTTTTTTCAGTTTTTCATCCAGCTTCGGGTCCTCAATCTGAAACGGAGCCCTTGCCGGTCCGACCGGATAACCAAGCAGCAGCGCCGCCCTCTTTACAACAGAATTCGGATTGTATCCCACAAAGCAGTCCCGGATACAGCGAATCTGGTCCTGTGCCAACTTTGCGCCTTCAAAATCCCCCTCCATAAACTTATTGTAAATGCTGATCATATGCTCCGGATAAATATTCGTCACACCGGAAATTCCTCCATTGCCGCCCGCCATCAATGTCCACAGAATCAGAGAATCGTTGCCGCAGAGAACAATAAAATCATTCGGTGTTTCCTCTATGTACCTGAGTGTATTGTCGAAATTGCCGCTGCTGTCTTTAATACCAATAATATATGGATTTTTTGCCAGCTTCTTAACTGTCTCATAATGAATATTTACGCCGGTTCTCGCCGGAATATTATACATAATTACCGGAACTTCGCACTCTGTTGCCACTTTATGAAAATGCTGATACAGCCCTTCCTGCGAAACACCTGCAAAATATGGAGAAATCACCGAAACTGCCGTTACTCCCGCCTCTTTGGCATACCGTGTAAGCTCTATTGTTTCTTTCGTTGTCACACAGCCGGTTCCTGCCAGAACCGGTACTCTTTTGCCCGCCTCTTTCACCACGACATCAATAATATGCTTCTTTTCTTCCATGTCGAATGCATAAAATTCACCGTTCGTTCCCAGGCAGAATACTGCTGCAACTCCCGCCTTAATCTGACGGTTCACCTGATTCCTAAGCTCACTGTCATTCACCGTTTCATCCGCATTGAGCGGAGTTAGCATTGCAGAAATAATCCCATTAATTCTCATAATTCCTATGCCAGCCTCCCAAAAATTTTTTTCGATATTTTTCTTTTTTTTCGACCATTTTTACCATAAAAGGGCGTAAAAATGACATATATACTCTCTTTATTATTTTAACACTTAATGTCCTAGAATGATATGGAA
>CANOFI010000276.1 GCA_947565255.1 uncultured Lachnospiraceae bacterium | reverse complement strand
ATGGTCTCTATAGCAAAATTATATTCCGCTAACTTATATTTTTTCCTTAATTCCGCAGGAAAATACTCTTTTTTGCAGCCTCTGTCCAGTAAAACCTGTCGCACAGCCTTTCGGATTGTATTGCTTGTAATTCCCGCAGTCAGAGGATAAACCGGCTGCAAAACATGTTTTAACTGTTCGTACTCAGAAGGCGTATAAATTTTGGGCTGCTCCATGACAAGGACGCCTTTTTTGCGGGCAATATGCCCGCGGTAAATGAAAAAGCTGCCGGGAACCAGTTTTGTCCGCAGAAACGGCATGCGAAACCAGGTCATTCTCAGGCTGGCGCCGTGTTCAGACAGCACAGCCGTAACAATTTTCAAAGGGGATTTCATATTGATATCCGGACGCTTTTTTATATACCCTGCAACAGAGACCAGCTCCCCTTCTTCTATTTCCGCAAGCGGAACCGGCTCCCCAAACTGCTCATATGTTCTCGGATAATAATGAAGCAGGTCCCCGACCGTATCAATGCCCAACTTCTCAAACAGCTTCTGTGTCTTTGGTCCAACCCCTTTTATGGTTCCCACACAATCCTTTTCGTTCATATAAATACGTCCTCCTGCCGCGAAAGGGGCTGCCGCAAAACAACATACCATTTTGCAGCGGCCCCTTCCAAAACCGCTGCACATACCCCTGCCCGGACCTGCACAGCCGTTCTGCTCTTAAATTCCTGTCTACTCCACCGATATCACATAATAGTAAATCGGCTGTCCTCCATACTGTACATCTACCTCGCAGTCCGCATGCTGCTTCTCCGCCCTCTGCGCCAGCGCTTCTGCCTCTTCTTGTGTTACATCAGAGCCATAATAAATGCTGATGAGCTCCGCATCCTCCTCTGTCATCACATTAATTAATTCCAGCGTTGTGTCTGCCACAGAAGTACCGACCGCCTCAATGCCTTTATCGCTGATTCCCATAATATCATTCTGCTTAATCTCTTTTCCGTCAATGCTCGTATCACGCACAGCATACGTAACCTGCCCGGATTTGACGTTCTGGATATCTTCTAACATCCGTTCCTCATTTTCCTTTGCACTCTTTTCCGGAATAAATCCAATCACCGCCATAATTCCCTGCGGAATTGTCTTTGTAGGTATCACAATGATTTCTTTATCCTCCACTAAATCCCTGGCCTGGTTTGCCGCCAAAACAATGTTTTTGTTATTCGGAAGAATAAAGACACTGTCGGCATTGACCTTCTCAATTGCATTCAGCATATCCTCCGTACTCGGATTCATCGTCTGCCCGCCTTCAATGATATAATCGACTCCGAGTCCGCGGAAAATTTCATTCATCCCGTCCCCGATGGACACAGCAATAAATCCCATGCTTTTCCGCTGCTGCGCCGGCTGTATCACAGCATCCTCCTGCTGCGATTCTGACTTTTTCTGCTCCTGCAGCTGCAGCCTCTCATTATGCTCCTCACGCATATTGTCAATTTTCATACTCGTCAGCGACCCGTACGATAATCCCTTTTGAATCGCAAGACCGGGATCGTTCGTATGCACATGTACCTTTACAAGCCCCTCGTCCGCAACAAGCACAATCGAATCTCCCAGGGATTCCAGGTATTCCTTAAATGAAACTTCCTCAGCCTTATCAAATTCCTTTTCCAGCATTACAATAAATTCCGTGCAGTATCCGAACCGGATTTCACCCTCCGGCACATCGGCGGAACCCGAAGCAAACGACGACGCGGATATTGGCTGCGTCTCCAGGGAAACATTCACTTCTTTTCCCAGAAAAGCGTCATATGCGCCCTTCAGCACTTCCAAAAGCCCCTGGCCGCCGGAATCTACCACCCCTGCCTGCTTTAACACCGGAAGCATATCCGGCGTTTTGGACAATACATACTCTGCATGACGGATAATCGCTTCGAAGAAAACAGCGAGGTCATCTGTCTCATCATACATTTCCATGGCTTTTTCCGCCGCACCCTTTGCAACCGTCAGAATGGTTCCTTCCTTTGGCTTCATCACTGCTTTGTAAGCGCTTTCAACTGCTTTGTTAAACGCTTTCACAAAACGCCTCATATCAATTTCTTCACAATCGCCGATTCCCTTTGTCAGACCACGCAGCAGCTGGGACAAAATAACACCTGAATTTCCCCTTGCGCCGCGGAGGGAGCCAAAAGAAACCGCCTTGCAGACTTCTGCCATCGTTGGATTCTCAAGTGCAGAAACCTCCTTTGCAGCCGCCATAATGGTAAGCGTCATGTTTGTTCCCGTATCACCGTCCGGTACCGGAAATACATTCAGCTCATTAATCCATTCCTTTTTTGAGTCCAAACGTTTTGCGCCGGCCAAAAACATGTTTTTAAAAAGATCGACATTTACTTTATTCGCTGCCACACCAAGCTCCTCCTTAGACTAATCTATCACCCTGACGCCCTCAACAAAAATATTAATTTTGTTTATCTGCAGACCGGTAAATTTTTCCAGCTTATACTTTACATTATCAATTAAATTATCTGCAACGGTAGAAATTGACACGCCATACGCAACAATTACATGAAAATTCAAAGTCACACCGTTATTTTCTGAAAACGAAACACTGATTCCCTTCGTCAGACGGTCCTTTTTCAAAAGCTTTACAATGCCGTCTTTTACATTTACCGCCGCCATTCCCACAATGCCAAAACATTCAAAAACGGCGGAACCAGCATATTTGGCAATGACGTCTGTATCAATTATAATTTCGCCGTATTTTGTGCTTAATTGTCCATTCATACAACCAACCTCCATTCTCTGTTATTCTTTTCTTTCAAGCGCCGCACACTACGCACAAAAATCTAATTTCCATTTTACCATATTTATCCTTAAAAATCTACTGAAAAAAATTTTTTAAAAAATAATAATTTTTCACTTGCATTATTACCGTTTTTCTGTTAGAATAAACTCGTTGTGAGTCTATTATAGTCAAATTTTTCCTGAAGCGGTCATTTGCA
>CANOFI010000275.1 GCA_947565255.1 uncultured Lachnospiraceae bacterium | reverse complement strand
GGTCCCCGCCGCAAAATTAAAACAGACGGCGGAGCTTTTGATAGACATTCACGGCCAGCATGAGCACCAGTCCCTGTTAAAAAAAGAAAAACATCTGGAAATTTTGGATGAATTTGCAAAAGAGGAAATAGAAAAACCGGCGGGGCTTGTAAAAAACTGGTATGAGCAATACAGAGAACTCACAAAAAAACTGGAACAATTTGAAAAAAATGCCAGTGAAAGAGATCGAGAAATTTCATTTTTGAAGTATGAAATTGATGAAATCGACAATGCTAATTTAAACATTGGAGAAGATGAACAATTAGAATTGCAGTTTAAAAAAATGCAGCACGGCAAAAAAATTGTCGAAGGACTCAATGCCGCATACCAGATGACAGGCGCGGCAGGTCAGAATGCCGCGGACTGTATCGGAATGGCTGCAAGGGAATTGTCTTCCATTGTTTCCTATGATGAAGAGCTGGAATCCCTGTATGGGCAGATACAGGATCTGGAAAGTCTGGTTACGGACTTTAACCGGGATGTGGAACAGTACATGCGCAGTTATGAATTTGGCGAAGAGGAATTTTACAGGACCGAAGAGCGTTTAAATGTGCTGAATCATTTGAAAAACAAATACGGCAGTACAGTTGAGGAGGTTTTGCGTTACCGGGATTTACAGGAAGAAAAACAGCTGGAATTAGAAAATTATGAACAGACATTCCTACGGTTAAAAGAGGAAAAAAAGAATGCACAGGCAAAACTGGAAAAGGCCTGTGAGACGGTGACGGCCATACGGAAAAAATATGCAGAACGTTTAGCCGGACAGATAAAAGAGGCGCTTGCAGACCTGAATTTCCTGGATGTGCAGTTTGAGGTGGAATTTACAAAGACGCCGCAATATCAGAAAAATGGCCGGGATGAGGTGGAATTTCTGATTTCTACCAATCCGGGAGAAAAGCCAAGACCGCTTGGGAAGGTTGCATCCGGCGGAGAGTTATCCAGAATTATGCTTGCCATAAAAACCATCCTCGCGGACAAAGACGATGTGGATACCTTGATTTTTGATGAGATTGATGTCGGAATCAGCGGGAGAACGGCGCAGAAGGTATCGGAAAAAATGTCTGTAATCGGAAAGAGCCGCCAGGTCATCAGCATTACACATTTACCGCAGATTGCGGCAATGGCGGACGCACATTTTCTGATAGAAAAAGTAACGGACAGCCAGGAAACACTGACCAATATAAAGCGTTTATCACAGAAGGAATCCGTGGAAGAGCTGGCAAGAATTTTAAGCGGCGCAAAGGTGACAAAGACGGTTCTGGAACATGCAAAAGAAATGAAAGAACTGGCAGAGCGGACGAAAGCTGGCCAAAAAGTGGCTAAAAGAGTGCTGAAAAAGCAGCAGGAAAATGGGGAAAATAACTGAAAAAATGCCAAAAAATGGATCGAGATTGCCAGAAAGCGGCTAAAAGAGTGCTAAAAATTTTGGATTCTGGCAGCAGTTCCAATAACATACAGTGTGAAATTGTTTATGTGTCACATACTAATTTTAAAAGAGATGAAAGGGTGTGAAACATGAGCAAAAAACAGCGATACAGGAGACGGTTGTGCTTTTTGCTGGCCGTCTCTGTTGTATTGATAGGCGGATATTACTATTATAAATTAAGGGAAGTGATTCCGGACCATATTACTCTGGAAACCGGTAGCTCCCATTTTTTGCGTTTGCAAAAGGAACCCGATGCATTTTTTCAGGAGGAGGTTGTACAGACGATAGGCGGCGGTGCGGTAAAACTTCCGAAAAATGCTGTGCAGGTAGAAGTGGATAATCAGGCTGGATTCAACAGTCAGGATGTTGGGACTTATACGGTAGAATATAAGCTGCTGGGAATTTTAGAATTAAAAAGTGTTCAGGTAGATGTGGTGGAGGAGCAGGAGGTTTATCCCGGTGGAACACCAGTTGGAATCTATGTGGAAACGGATGGCCTTATGGTAATCGGAAGCGGCGCTGTTACCGGAATTGACGGAAGAACTTATGAGCCGGCAAAAAATATATTGCAAAGCGGGGATTACATCACAAGCATTAATGGAAAAAATGTAACGACAAAAGAAGAGTTTATTCAAAGTGTGAATGAGGAGGGGAAAAATCCCGTTATTTTGGAAATTCTGCGAAATGGTGAAAAGACAAAGGTAAAGGTGAATCCGGTGCAGACCGGGCAGGAGGAGTTCCGCCTCGGCGTGTGGATTCGGGATAATACCCAGGGAGTGGGCATGCTCACGTTTGTGAAAAAGGATGGAACCTTTGGAGCCCTTGGGCATGGTATTACGGATGTGGACACAGGTCTTTTGATGAAGATAAAGAAAGGCCGTATTTTAAATACGGATATCATTTCAATTGTAAAGGGAAAGGACGGCTCGCCCGGAGAGCTGGTAGGAATGATTGATTACCAGACAAAATACCGAATCGGAGAAGTCAGTGAAAATACGGTGAAGGGTATTTTTGGAAAAATTGATGAATCCACTTTTGAAAATTTTGCGGGCGAACCGCTGAAAATAAAATTTAAACAGGACATGAAGACCGGGCCGGCCGTCATTCGAAGCTGTGTGGATGGGGAAATCAAAGAATATGATATTAATATTCTAGAAATTAATGTTAACAGCCGGGAAGAAAATAAATGCTTTCTGATGCAGATTACCGACCCGGAGCTGTTGGAAAAAACGGGCGGCATTGTGCAGGGAATGAGCGGTAGTCCCGTCATCCAGGACGGAGCCCTTGTGGGAGCCGTTACCCACGTGCTCGTGCAGGACAGCTCGAAGGGGTATGGGATTTTTATTGAGGAGATGCTGAAGGAGTGCGGGTAATTTGAGAATTTAATTTTAGAGGATTTATGCTAAAATGATAGATTATAGGATTGACGATAAAGTCCAGGGCTTCAAATACGCAGCTCTGGATTTTTTCATTTAATTTAATCATAAAATTTTAATTGACGTAGCAATTTAAATATAATATAATAAAATCAAGATAATTGTGACAATAAGTAGGATGTAAAATCGAAAGGAAAATAAGACGGCTAAGAGATAAACTTGAAGATGATTCTTCTAATCCAACCTATATA
>CANOFI010000274.1 GCA_947565255.1 uncultured Lachnospiraceae bacterium | reverse complement strand
TGGGCTGATGCAGCTTAACAATGTGGGGATGTCTGCAGCGGCAGGGTTGTACCAGAGAATAAAAGATGCGCAGCAAAAAGAGAAAGAAGAAGTAGTTTTGTTTCATCAGATTGAAGACATAAAGCGGCATATCAGGGAATCAGAAAATTTGTATCAGGAAATCCGAAGCTTAAAACATGATATGGGAAATCATATAATGATATTAGAAAATCTTTATGGAGAGAATGAAGACACAAAAAATTATATGAGTCAGTTGAAACGGCAATATGATAAAGCCGTGGTTGAAATGAAAAGCCAAAATCCGGTTACAGATGTGATTTTAAAGGAAAAGGAGAAAGAAGCATTGGAACAGGGAATTGCATTTTACCACGATTTTCATTATCCTCAAAGTGGGAATGTGAATGTATTTGATATCAGCGTCATTTTGAATAACGCCTTAAGTAATGCAATAGAGGCGGCGGTGGAATGTGAAAACCCATATATAAAAATTTTTTCTTACTGCAAAAAAAATGCTTTTTTAATAGAGGTGAAAAACAGCGCTGCAGCAAAACGGCTTGTAGATGAAACCAGCGGGCTTATACAGACGACAAAAGAAGGAGAAGGTCATGGTTATGGGCTTGCAAATATTCGGAAGGTGGCGCAAAGTTACTATGGGGACATTGATATAAAACAGGAAGAATCAGAATTTCAGCTTTGTGTAATGCTTATGATTTTTTAGGTACTTTACAACAAAAAAAAGATGTTTCATAACATTTAGCTTGAGATATTGTTTTTTTTAGCCGAAAAAGTGGTTGGAACAGGAAACAGTACAGATTCAATAACAGGAGGTATTAAAATGAAAATTGGAGGCATGAACGGAGCGTTAGCGGCAGGTCAGACGGGTGCGTCTGGCGTTTTAGAGGAAGATGCTTTTACAAAAAATATCAAGAATCAGATTGCACAGGCACAGAAAGAAATGCAGCAGTTATCTGCAAATCAGGAACTTAGTATGGAAGATAAAATGAAAAAGCGACAGGAATTATCGCAGAAGATTACAGATTTGAACAATCAGCTTCGGCAGCATCAGGTTGAACAGAGAAGAGAAAAACAACAGCAGATGGCGGCGGAAAAAAAGAAATCTGAGCCGGATACAAAGGAAAATTTATCAAAAGACAGTATGAAGTCAATGATTTCGGCAGATGTGTCCATAAAACAGGCGAAAGAGCAGGGGTCAACTGTCGTACATATGAAAGCTGAAGCAAATGTGCTGAAAATGGAAATCAAACAAGATGTGTCCAGGAGCGCAAATGTGGAGGTCAAACAGGAGAAACTGTCAAAAATAGGTCAAAAAATAGCGGACGCAGAGGAGGGACAGATGAAGCAGCTTGCCCAAGCCGATAAGTCCTTAAAAGAACATGCAAAAGATACTGTGGAAAAGAAATCTTCAAAAGAGGAAGAAAAAGAAGAGTCGGAAGAAAAAGAGCAGAAAGAATATCAAAACGGATATGTACCGGTGGATGTCCGGCTGTAAATTTTGGCCGTATTAGAAAAAAATTATTGCGAAATCTTTTATTTCATACTAAAATAAACCTAGTGTACAGAAAATGGCTGAATCATGTTCCAGCGTCTGGTACTATTATTGCACAGGCCTGTGGAGGCAGTTACAGAAGATGTACAAATATTTTGAAAAGGAGATTGAGCAATGAGTTATGTTGACGAGGTACTCGAAAGAGTAAAAGCGAAAAATGCGTCGGAACCGGAGTTCCTTCAGGCAGTTGAAGAGGTATTAGAATCTTTAAAGCCTGCAATTGAGGCTAATGAAGAAAAATACCGTAAGGAAGCTCTTTTAGAGAGGCTGACGGAACCGGACAGACAGTTCAAATTCCGTGTGCCGTGGGTAGACGACAATGGACAGGTTCAGGTAAATACAGGATATAGAATCCAGTTCAATAATGCGATTGGACCGTACAAAGGAGGACTCCGTTTACATCCTTCTGTAAATACAGGTATTATTAAATTCTTAGGATTTGAGCAGATTTTCAAAAATTCCCTGACCGGGCTTCCAATTGGCGGAGGTAAGGGCGGTGCAGATTTTGACCCGAAGGGCAAATCAGACCGTGAAGTAATGGCGTTTTGCCAGAGCTTTATGACAGAACTTGGCAAATATATTGGAGCGGATGTGGATGTCCCGGCCGGAGATATTGGAACGGGCGCAAGGGAAATCGGATACATGTTTGGACAGTACAAGAAAATCAAGGGCACGTATGAAGGTGTTTTGACAGGAAAAGGATTGTCTTACGGCGGTTCTCTGGCTCGTACAGAAGCTACTGGATACGGTTTGCTGTATATTACGGAAGAATTGATGAAATGCCATGGAGAATCTATGGAAGGGAAGACGGTTGTCATTTCCGGCGCAGGAAATGTAGCAATTTATGCAACGCAGAAAGCACAGCAGATGGGCGCTAAAGTTGTAACATGTTCTGATTCAACAGGATGGATTTATGATCCAGAAGGTATTGACGTTGCACTGTTAAAAGAAGTAAAAGAAGTAAAACGCGCACGTTTGACAGAATATGCAGCAGCCCGCCCGGGAGCAGAGTACCACGAAGGACGCGGCGTTTGGTCTGTAAAATGTGACATTGCGCTTCCATGCGCGACACAGAATGAACTGTTGATTGACGATGCAAAACAGTTGGTTGCTAACGGCTGTAAAGCGGTTTGCGAAGGTGCAAATATGCCGACAACGATTGACGCAACAAAATATCTTCAGGAAAACGGCGTATGGTTTATAGGCGGCAAAGCTGCAAATGCCGGCGGTGTTGCGACATCAGCGCTTGAAATGTCTCAAAACAGTGAAAGATTAAGCTGGACATTTGAAGAAGTAGATTCCAAATTGAAACAGATTATGATAAATATTTACCACAATATAGACGATGCCGCAAAACGTTACGGCGAAGAGGGCAACTATGTTATGGGTGCAAATATTGCAGGATTTGAGAAAGTTGCAGAGGCCATGCTAGCTCAGGGTGTTGTATAAAACCAGATTGAAAAGATAAATGTAAGAAAAGTCCCAAAACAGAGGTTTATGGGGCTTTTCTTACTCTATGTTTGTGCAAAAGGAAGGAAGGGAATGGTTTTAAGCGTCAGTCGCAGAAGCGATAT
>CANOFI010000273.1 GCA_947565255.1 uncultured Lachnospiraceae bacterium | reverse complement strand
GTAATATATTTTTGTTTGTTCTGGCTTAATATTTCAGCGTCGATACCATGAATATCCTGTTCATCCTCAAGGATTAGAGCCGCCCCATAGCCACGCATATGAAATACATTTCGCTGTTCCTGAGACACTTTTGGGAAATCCCATCCAATAATATACGGATGTTCTATCGTTAAATATTTTGCCCAGCCTTCCACATGAGTAATTGCATCGTCTTCCGGTTCACGGCTGATTACTGCATAACTGATATAATGAAAAGGGGCGACTGTAACAATTTTAATATCAGAGTACGCCTCATTGCTAAAATCCAAGTTCCCTCTTAACATTTGATCTACCGTACAATTAAACATATCGCAAAGCTCAACCAGTTTTTCGATTTCCGGCAATATTGCTCCCAGTTCCCATTTTGAAACGGTTTGCCGGCTGACATTCATTTTCTCCGCCAGCTCCTCCTGCGTCATCCTTGTCATTTTTCTTAAAATCTGTACATTCTTTCCAAAATTCATTTAAATTTCCTCCTTGTTTTGATGGGTATATTATCCCGTATATATTGATTTTAGTCTACAAATTCCAACGTGCCTTTTAATTAGGCGGCGCACCTGTGAGTTGCATAGATATTGATTGCTTTGCAAAAAAATGCTGCCTGTTTTGTTGGATATTTTATTTTTGATGTCATAATCTGTTTTCCGGCTGAATTGTAATCATGTCTTTTTTATAAAAGAAAACGGAAATTATCATAGCGATTGTCCATCCGATGGGCCAGGCACACCATATGCCGATTGCAGATTTTGTCCAGCCAGAAAGGACAAAAGCCCCGACTACACGCAGAATCAAATCCGTGAAAGTGGCAGCCATAAAATGACGCATGGCACTGATTCCGCGAAGTATGCCGTCTGCAATTAATTTGGCCGATATGACAAGATAAAAAGGCGACAGTATCCATAAAAATTGTCTGCCGGTCATCAGTGACGCAGCGGAAGTCTTTTCCATAAACAGAAGAAGCAGCCACCTTCCGAAGAAAATATACAGGATACAGAACGGAATACACAGACACCAAACCATTTTAATTCCCGCGTTAAAGCCTTCCCTGATCCGTCCATATTTATGGGCGCCGAGGTTTTGCGCGGAAAAATTGGAGATGCCGTTGCCGATTGTGGTAAACGATGTGATGACCAGGTTATTCAGTTTCACTGCGGTAGAATAACCTGCCATGGTGGAGGCGCCAAATCCATTGATGACACTCTGAATTAAAATATTTCCCACCGAAATAAAGCTCTGCTGTAAAATGCTTGGGACGGCGATTACCATAATCTTTTTTAAAAGCTCCCGGTCAAATAATAACGGTTTTTCCTGAACCGGAATTTTCTTTAAGCGCATCCATACGGTAATGACAGCCAGAATACAGCTGATTCCCTGACATAAAAAGGTTGCCCAAGCGACGCCCGCCACACCCATGTCAAATGCCGTTACAAACAGAATATCCACTGCAATATTTGAAGTAGAGGATATTGCCAAAAAATAAAAAGGCGTCTTGGAATCTCCCAATGCAGAGAAGATACCGGTTGCAATATTGTAAAAAAATACAAACGGCAGCCCCCATATATAAATATCCAGATACAGCTTCGAGTCTGAAAAAACTTCCCTTGGAGTCCGAATTAAGTGAAGTAACGGAGTGCATCCGAAAATACCGATAAGCATCAACACGCCGCAGAGAAACGCGCTAAAAATGCAGGCCGTTGATACGGCGGTTTTTAATTTGCGGTATTCTTTCGCACCGAACAGCTGCGAGACAATCACGGAGCATCCCATATTGCAGCCGAACGCAAAAGCGATAAAGATTAACGTGATTTCATAACTGTTTCCAACGGCCGCCAGAGCATTTTCTCCAATGAATTTACCGGCTACAAGGCTGTCTGCAATATTATAGAGCTGCTGAAAAATAATACTGCCAAACAAAGGAAGGCAGAACCTCCACAGTACCGTTTCCGGTTTTCCTACTGTCAAATCTTTATTCATAAAATCATATCCTTTCTGAAATGCAATTTACATCCTTCCGAAAATGCATTATAATACACTTTACGAAATGTGAAAAATACATATAATACATTGGAGAAATATAAAAAATATATGGATATTAATTTTGAATATTATAAAATTTTTTATTATGCTGCAAAATACAAAAACATAACAAAGGCCGCAGCCGCTTTGGGAAGCAATCAGCCCAATGTAACACGGATCATGAAACTACTGGAGGCACAGTTAAATTGCAGATTATTTATACGTGAAGCACGCGGGATCAGTCTTACAGAAGAAGGAGAACTGCTCTATTCTCATGTAGAAATTGCATACAGACATTTATTGAATGCACAGGAAGAACTATTCCGACAGGACGCACAAAAAGGCGGCACCGTAGAGATCGGAGCAACCGAAACCGCCCTGCATCTGTTTCTATTGACCGCTCTGCAGGGTTTTAAAATGCAGTATCCTGCAACCAAAATTAAAATCCACAACCATACAACACCGGAAACCATCAAACATCTGGTCAGCGGCAAACTGGATTTTGCTGTCATCACTGCGCCCTTTGAAGCTCCGAAAACGGTTTCCTGTGAAAAAGTATTGGATTTTAAAGAAATACTGGTAGGCGGAATACAATATAAAAATCTATGCAAAACCCCTCTGGAATTAAAGGACGTAAAGAATTATCCCTGGATCGGATTGGGCAGGGGAAGTGCAACCTACGAGCTTTACCGGAATTTTTTTATCGCCCACAAAATCGATATCGAGCCGGACATGGAGGTTGCAACCTCTGATCTCATGCTTCCGTTAATTGAAAATAATCTTGGAATCGGCTTTGTACCGGAGCTGCTGGCGCTTCCTTTATTAGAAGAAAAAAAGCTGGTACAGATTCATATCAGCTGTGATATTCCAACGCGCTCTATACAAATTGCTTCCGATAAAGGCAGAGGAAAAAGCCTTGCTGCAGACACTTTTTATAAATATTTGAAAACCAGGCCGCCTGTGTCTTAAACAAGTTATAAAAATTCAAAATTTTTTCTTGACAATTTCTACCTTTTCCTGTATTATTAACTGTGCTGTGAGGAATTCGCCCAGTTAGCTCAGTTGGTAGAGCAGAGGACTGAAAATCCTCGTGTCTCTGGT
>CANOFI010000272.1 GCA_947565255.1 uncultured Lachnospiraceae bacterium | reverse complement strand
AATGGTAGGATTATAGAGCAGAACCGCTTTCACATAAACGGTCTGTTTCTTTCCCTTCAGCATAATAAAAGCCTGATTTAAATTATTATACCTGATGCTCTCCAAAAATGCAAATCCGCGGATACACACCTTTTCTCCTGCTGTGACAGACTCTATTGTGCAGACCATATCCGTTCTTTTTTCCAAAAATTTCTTCCACTCTGGATTGCATATCACCGGCATATCTGCCGGGTGGCTGTCCACATTCACAGAACAGTCAAGCAGCTTCTGTGTCAGATTTCTGCTATAAAAATCATCTCTCTTTACAAACTCAGGATGCAGGGCAAATAATTTTTCCCGCTCCTTCAAATGCCTGAAAAATTTCTTTTCATCCAGTGCATCCTGCCCGCGGCTGACTGATTCATAATGACACAGACAGACGTCGTTGCGCACCACATTATAATAGCCGGCCTTCAGCAGCCGGAAACAAAGCTCCACATCGTTAAATGTGACCGCAAGCTCTTCCAGAAAGCCTCCTGTCTTCCAGAATTTTTCTGCAGAAATAAAAATGCATGCGCCCGTTACCACGCTGTAATTATAATCCATGCGGTTTCTTCCGAAAGCGAGTACGGTCTCGTCACTTTGCTGTGACAGCACATGAGCCGCGCCGCTTTCATAATTTACAACGCCGACATGCTGGATTCCCTGGTCACCTGGATACAGAAGCTTTGCACCCACCGCACCCGTATGCGGCTGTATCGCCTGTCCAAGCAACCGTTCCAACCAGTCTTTTTTTGTGGATTCCAGAACCGCCATGTCATCATTTAAAAACAGATAATACTCTCCGGAAGCATTTTGGGCACCTGTATTGCACATTTTTGAAAAATTAAATTCCATTCTCTCATAACAATACTTGTATGGAATCTTTGCTTTCTCCAAAATCCGCCGATATTCCTCTTTTGCTTCCGGTCCGCTTCCGTTATCCACAACAACCAGTTCCAGATTGTCATACCGGGTAAACATTGTAATCGTCTCCAGGCATCTTGCAAACATCTTCGGATTATCCTTCGACGGTATAATTATACTAATTTTAGGAAAAGAAGGCAACTGGTAAATGATTCTTGCCGCAGCACAGTCCTGCACCTTTTCTGTCCGGACAGGAATTCCATACGCAGCAAACAGCTGCTCCTTTTCCGCCATCAGCTGTTCAAGCGCATCACTGCTTTTTACCGCATCCCCGGTCCACTCCCATCCGCTTTGCTCCTGCCTGTGGTACAGCACCCTATCGATATGCTTTACCTCGTTTTTCTCTATCAAAAAGGATGCTTCCAGGGCAAGCAGGTAACCGCTGTGTCGAACACCTGTTCTTTTACAGACCGGCAGCCTTTCAGCAAGTTCCCTTTTTATCACAAATAATCCGCCAATATAAAAAAAGCACCGCAAGGTATCCGGGGAATATCCCGGCTTAAAATGTGGCTGACTTCTTTCTCCATTCTCTCTTAACAAATCCTCGTCCGTATAATACATCTGTATCCGGCCGTCTTGTGCTTTTACAGCATTTGCAAGTATTCCAAGGCATCCCGGCGCTAACTGGTCCCCTCCCCTTAAAATGGCAATGTATTCTCCTCTGGTTTCTTCAAGAAGCTGTCCAAACGTATGTTCTTTTTTGCACGGCACTGCCTCCCATCCGTTATAAGACTGGCTTTCCAGCGATGCCAGACTGGTCTTAAGCTCATCTGATCCGATAAGCAAAACAGAAAAGAATGGATCCGTCCCATTCCCCCGCTTAGGCAACTCCGGCTTCTCACATTCTTTTCTCCATATCTTATACTTTTCTTCTTCTGATTTTCCTGCGCGGAGATGATCCTTCACCAGATACCCAAATGTTTTTAAACCTTCCCGGAAAAAAACCTCCGCTGCACGTTTCATTTTCCCTATCATGAAACCCTCCATATTGCCTTTACCCGGCGGTATTCTCATTTTCCTGACTGGACAGCTCCTGAACCGCCGACCGTCCGCAAAACTCTTCTGTCATTTTTTCTAACCTGCGCACCCTCTTTTCCAGAATTGCCTGCGTCTGTGTCAGTCTGCGGATGCGCAGCATCTGTGTCGATACAATCGAAGTCAGCGATAAAATAATTAAAAGCATAAACAGGCCTCCAACTATAAATACCGCATTCGACGGCGTCTCTACGCCCATCAATTCCGCTCCAAATTCGGCAATCTGCGGAATCACCGCAATCAGAAGCATCACAAGACCTGTAAACAGCCACAACAGAGTATATTTTAAATTCAGCTGTTCTCTTTTAATCAGTGCAATAATAATCATAAGAAAAAATAGCACACCTATAATTAAAGTTACTGTCAGTTTCAAAGACATCCTCAATCATCCTTTCGCTTTCGATAAACCAGCCGGCATGCAAAAATCGCCAGAACTACCTTAATCATATAATAGACCGAATCCATAGCTCCAATGGAAGAAACACCCGCTGTACGCTCATTCATTACCACCGGCACATCCATAATGCGGTATCCGCTTCTCCTCGCCGCCACAATTGCCTCCGGCTCCGGATAATCCTGTGCATAATGCTCCGCAAAAAAATCAATCAGCCTTTTGTTTGCCGCGCGGAACCCACTCGTTGCGTCCGTTGCCGTCACACCGGAGCACAAACGGATTACCCACTTTAAAATGGTAATGCCTGTCCTGCGCATAGCCGATGTCTGAAATCCTTCTTTATTAATAAACCGGGAGCCGATTGTCATATCGACAACTCCCTCCTCCAGCGGTTTCATCAGATCCTCAATATACTCCGCATTGTGCTGCCCGTCCCCGTCATACTGTATGGCAATGTCATACCCTTTCTCCCTTGCATAGAGATAGCCTGTCTGCACGCCGCCTCCAATTCCCAAATTGCTTGGCAGAGAAATATAATTATAATTGTTTTCCTCGCAAATCTTTACGGTTCTATCCTTTGAGCAGTCATTGATAATAACATAATCTACAAATGGACATGTCGCTGTCAGGTTATCTACGACCTGTTTAATATTTTCTTCCTCGTTATATGCTGGAATGATAACCAGAACTTTCATTTCTTTCCTCCAATTCACTGTTTCATTCCACCTATTATACTCTTTAATTTTCCTGTCATACTTCTTTAGCAAATCATGATGATAGATTT
>CANOFI010000271.1 GCA_947565255.1 uncultured Lachnospiraceae bacterium | reverse complement strand
CATCAGCTCACCATAGGTCGGAATCGGCCAGTATTCCTTATCCACAATCATCTCCGTAGGAACCATCGGTTTAATCAAAGCAGTGAGCACCTTCAACCCGGATAAGGGAATCCGCCTCGCCACCTACGCGGCCCGCTGTATCGACAATGAACTGCTCATGATGTTTCGGAGCAGGAAAAAAAGTTCACGTGAAATCTCATTATATGAGCCAATCGGAAGCGATACCGAGGGCAATGAAATTCATTTGATGGATTTGCTGGAAAGCCACGACCCCGATGTTGTGGAACACCTCAATCTGCTGGAAAACTCCAAAAAATTATATCAGTATTTTTCCAATGCCCTGACACAGCGGGAACAGAGCATCATATGTATGCGCTATGGCCTGTTCGGCAGCCGGGAACTGACGCAGAAGGAAATTGCCAGAAGACTTGGCATTTCGCGGAGTTATGTCAGCCGCATCGAAAAAAAAGCACTGGAAAAACTATCCCACTGCTTTCAGTCGGAAAAACCGGCAGACGATTAAAACGAAATCGCCTGCCGGTTTTTTTAGAACATACGTTCCTGTGTGCTGCCGCATCCGGACACAATATTTTTTACATGCTGGATATCCTGCTCACTTGCCTTTGCTGCAGGAATATAATACTGCTTGCTTCTCGCAATTTTGTACAATTCATCCTGAGACATCTCGCACGCATTGCGGAACTGCTTTAAAGTCTGCTTTAACTGTGCGTCCTCCGTCTGAGGAATCATTTCACCAAATCTGGTCAATTCTCCATTAATACCGGCTAATGTATCAGCCACCATTGTCTTTTCGTCCATTTTTACCTCCTACTGCAAAAACTGCATCAATTGATCCTTGTTTTCCTTTGCACTCTGGGATGCCTTCTGGAAAAACTGCTTCACGCTCTGATCACTGGCCTGCGTTGCATACGCTTTCATTTTGTTATGTGTTGTCTCATAACCACTAATCAGGTGACGAAGATTCTGTAAATCCAAATCTGATATCTGTGCCATGCTGCGCCTCCTTTTATACCGCCCTTTTTATCAGGCATTTCCTTTTTTACATTTTTATTATCCCGAAAATCCTTGATTCTATTCTTTCTTTTTTTAAAAAAACGTTTAAACTCATTCCTGACAAAACAACGCTGCAAAGCAGTCTTTTTTCTTCTAATCCGCACATAGCCAGGATGCGGCGGCTTTTGTCCGTCATAACCCGCAACACACTCCATCGAATTCCTGCATACAATAAACTAACTTTTCATATATGCCGAAGGAGGACCTTTTATGTATCCTTTTTTTGGAATTCTTTTACTTTTCCTTTTCGTGCTCGTCATTGTTCATTTTTACCGGCGAAAATGCATCATAAAGCACATCCGCTGTATGACAGCAAAAGAAAAATGTGAAAAAATCAATGCACTTGTACAGCCGTTCGGATATTGCTATGACCACTGCCAGGACATTTTCAGCTCCACTCTGGACGCATGGCAGCGCAGCTTCGGATATTGCCGCCTGTACGATACGATGGCGCCGCATTTCCAGATGATTTTCGACTGTCTGCCCATTTATTTTGACTACCATGGCAAAACCTGGCTCATTGAACTCTGGAAAGGACAGTACGGAATCAATACGGGCGCTGAAATCGGTGTTTACCATGCGGATGAAATCATTGCGCCGGACAAAAGAAAATATGCACTCTTCCATGCTGCCGACAACGAAGAACTGCTTCCTCTGGCATTCGCCCTGCAAAAGCAGCACCATACCCTTGCACGCTTTCGGAAAGAGCACTGGTGGCTGACTGGATTTGATGTCGGATGCTATTCCCAGCCGAAGGATCTGGCTATGAATTGTTCCATTAACTTTCCGGATTCCGATATGCAGCAGGCATTTCTGAGTGGTCTGGCCCAGGCAGAGGTGCAGGTAGAAAACATCCGCCTGTATCAAAACAGCGTTTCCTTCTCCTTTTGCAGCTGCCCATCCTGCCTCTACCGCCTGCCGTCTCGGATTTACCGAAAATTTATCCAGTGGAAAAACCATCTGTTCTGCAAATACTTCCGTTTTATGACAAAACCATTTACGTGCTCTGCGGACCAGGTTCTGTATCTGTATGAATATGCACCTTTTGCCTTTCGCAGGCTGTTTTCCAGGCATCATCTTGGAAAGCTTTCCAGAAAACAGAAGAAAACTATTTTTACAAACAGGCGGGAACAAACGAAAACAAACGGATATTAAGCCGCAATGGGATATCTGGAGCGCATCAGCCGCGCCTTTGAGCAGGCACCCCGTCTCTGTGTCACTCCCTCCTCCCGCATTGTAATTATGAGTGACTGCCACCGCGGCGTTGGCAATGCCAATGACAATTTTTTAAAGAATGAACTTTTGTTCACGTCTGCACTGAAGACCTACTATCAAAACAACTACACTTACATCGAACTGGGGGACGGCGATGAACTATGGGAAAATCGAAACATTCGTGCAATCCGCTATATACACGAACATGTGTTCTGTGTTTTGGAACAATTCAAAAAAGCCGGTCGGCTCTACCTGATTTACGGCAACCACGACATTGTAAAAAGCCGGATGACGGATACAGACAGTTTCGACTATTACAGCGGGCTTTTATTAGAGGACAGCATAACGAAAAAAACGCTTTATCTTACCCATGGACATCAGGCAGATTTTTTTAACAGTGTTCTCTGGAGATTTACCAGATTTTTAGTCCGCTATATCTGGAAGCCGCTGGAACAAATCGGGGTGCTGGACCCAACCAGCGCCGCTGCAAATTACCGCACAAGAGACAAGACAGAACAGCGGCTTCTTAACTGGGCTGTACAAAACCAGCATCCTCTCATCTGCGGTCATACACACCGTGCTGCAACAGGCAGTCACACATCGCCGTATTTCAACAGCGGCTGCTGCATTTATCCGGGCAGCATCACCGCACTGGAGCTGGAAAGACGCTGTCTCACCCTTGTAAAATGGACGCTTTCCGCCCGCGAGAACCGTACGCTTTATGTCGCACGCGAACCCATGTCACCGGAAATCCCTATTGACGATTTGCTTTGAAACGAAAACATGTCTGAAACATGCTTCGGCACGTACAAAAAACAGGTTCTGGATTCTTCTCCAAAACCTGTTTTTATGTGAATCATGTGCAAACTATCAATATCAAAAAGAAATAGAAATTCAAAC
>CANOFI010000270.1 GCA_947565255.1 uncultured Lachnospiraceae bacterium | reverse complement strand
TATGTGATGCTGATAGCCACCCTGCTCTATCTGCTGCTGCGCTTCTACATCAACCTCAATAATCTGGCTGAAAAAATCTTTTCTTGTGCCTTCACCCTTACGCAGCTCATGAAAGAGCTGTCCGTCCTTGATAAAGATAACCCTTGTCGCATAGCTTGCCGTAAATGCATCGTGTGTTACCATCAAAATCGTCGCCCGCTCTTTTTTATTCATGTGGTCCATGCATTCTAAAAGATATCTCGCCGATTTGGAGTCCAGTGCGCCGGTCGGCTCATCGGCAAGCACTAGCTTCGGATGGGTAATCAGCGCCCGTGCCGCAGCCACACGCTGCTTCTGCCCGCCGCTCATCTGGTACGGATATTTTCTTAAAATCTCTGCAATCCCAAGCTCCGTTGCAAGCTTCTGGATGAGCGCATCAATTTTTATCCACTCCATACCCTGCACTGCAAGTGCAAGCGAAATATTTTCATAAGCCGTCAGCGTATCCAACAGGTTAAAGTCCTGAAAAATAAAGCCCAGCTGCTCTCTCCTGAACTGATTCAGCCGGTTTCCCCGAAGCTCTGTAATATCCTCCTTTCCGATGAAAATATGTCCGCTCGTTACCCGGTCAATCGTAGAAATGCAGTTTAACAGCGTTGTCTTGCCGGAGCCGCTCGCCCCCATTATCCCGACAAACTCGCCCTCCTCCACATCAAATGATACCCGGTCAAGCGCCTTGGTCAGGTTAGACTTACTTCCGTAATATTTTTCTACCTTTTCTAATTTTAAAACAGTACTCATATCCTCTGCTCCTTTCTGATTCGTCGCTCCTTACTATACACGAAACAAACCGAAAGTCCCATAGATTTTCCTTACAAAAGCCTTACAGTTTTGTCACATGACCTTCTCATAATAAGCATTTTTCCCAAAAGCAAGATATACCCGGGTATAGCTTCCCTCCTCCGATTCAATCCATATCTCATGTCCGAGCTTGCGGCACAGCTTTTGGCAGATATACAGGCCCATTCCGGTTGACTGCGCCGTTCTGCGCCCATTTTTTCCCGTAAAGCTCTTCTCAAATACACGGTCAAGATCGGAGGATGCAATACCAATGCCTCGGTCCTCCACGACAAGGACAATTTTCTCCTGCTCCTCGTATGAGTCGAACATCAGTTCTCCCTTTGTGCCCTTTCTATATTTTTCACTGTTATTGACAATCTGGCCCAGTATAAATTCCAGCCATTTCGCATCCGTAATAATCTCTCTGTCCAGCTCCTTTTTCCGAATCTGCATTCTGCTGCCGATTAACAGCTCTTTATGTGCAATCAGCACCTTATTGACAACTGCCTCAAGTCTGCATTTTTTCAGCAGATAATCCTTCTGCGAGGCATCTCCCCGGGCATAAAACAAAATCTGTTCCACATACTGCTGCATTTTCAGAAGCTGCATCCGCTGGCTGTCAGAATCTGTATTGTGATTATAATTCATCAGAAGAAGCCCCGACAGCGGAACTTTAATCTCATGTACCCAGAGCTCCAGATACTCTTTGAATTCCATAACAGAGGCCTCCAAGTCATTGATTGCCTCCTTCATTGACTTATCAATGTCATACAGAGCATCCACAAGCAGTTTTCCCTCAAGAAACTCAGGCTCCGTCAGCATTTCCGTAATCAGATATTTATCCTCCAGCTGCACAAGCTTTTCCAGAAAATCGCTGTAAAACCGCCTTCGCCTCACATATTCCCGGACAATGACCAGCAGTGTGCCGGACGTGACTAGGAACAGAACAAGCGCAAGAAAAGGCGCCGGAACCCGGAACGCCTTTCCAAATAACAAAACAAATATCCAAATGACAAGCAGTACCATAACTGCCAGACCTTTATCCTTTATATATGCTTTTCTATTCATCCCAGCAGATACCCCTGTCCTCTCTTCGTCTGAATCAGCCCGCAGACGCCATGCTCCTCCAGCTTCCTGCGCACGCGGCTCAAATTCACCGTCAGCGTGTTATCATCAATAAATTCCTCCGTATCCCACAAATACCGAATCAGCTCGTCACGCGATACGATTCTGCCATGATTTTTCATCAGATAAGCGAGTATTTTTAATTCATTTTTAGACAGCTCCACCACCGTGCCCGCAATCTCCATGCTGCTGCGCGTCGTATGCAGCAAAACACCTCCATATTCCATGGTCTCCTCACTGCTGCGGCTGATGCGTTTAAAAACTGCCTCTATGTGGAGCAGCAAAATCGAAGGGTTATACGGCTTGGCAATATAATCGTCCGCACCGTAACTCATACACAGCATCTCATCCATTTCCGTATCCTTACTTGTCACCATAATAACCGGCGTATCCGATTTTCTGCGGAATTCGCGGAGCATGGCAGCGCCGTCAAGCCGCGGAAGCATGATGTCTAACAGTATCAGGTCCGCATGGCTCTCCTCCAGCTGTTCAAACGCACGTTCGAATTCCTCCATCGCCGTACAGACATAGCCGTTCTGTTCCAGCAGACAAATCAATTCCCCGCGAAGCCGGCTGTCATCCTCTACAATATATATCGTTCTCTGTTCCACGAATCTGCACCGCCTTTTTTCGTCATACAGACAAAAACCTCTCTACTTATATGACCCCGTCGTTTCCTTTTCCTTTGGTCCGTCCGCTGTAACTTCTTCCGCGCCATCCGCTGCCATTTTCTCTGCGCCATCCGCTGTAACTTCTTCTGCATCATCGGCTGCCATTTCCTCTGCATCACCTGTTATGCGTTTATCTCTGGCATTTTTTAATAAAAGCTGAAAAACATAAATCATCGTCGGAATAAAAAAGGTTGCCAGCAGCGACGCCATCAACATCGGAAATGTCTGTTTGCTTCCAAACACTCCCAGCACAAATGTGATGATATATAACAGCAATAATAGAGCAATCCCAACCCATGCCATCATTCTCTGTTTTTTCGAATACATTGGATGTCCTCCCTGAAATATAATCTTCCCCGCGGCAAAGCCTTTTAACAAAACTGCAAAACAGTTTTCTATAAAGCAAAAGAGCTGTTGCAAAACAACCACCGAAACAATATACAGTCCACAACATGTGGTTATGTAAACGATATACTGTAGTGATGTGTCATTTTGCGACGGCTCCTGGCTCGCGGTAATAAAAAATGCAGGAGATGGGACTTGAACCCACACGATATTGCTACCACAGGCACCTGAA
>CANOFI010000269.1 GCA_947565255.1 uncultured Lachnospiraceae bacterium | reverse complement strand
GGGGTGGTATTTATCTATCTGCTTGGAATTGTCATTGTCATTCTCTATTTTGCAATGTTTCAATATCTGTTTATGCAATACCGTTTTCAAAATGCCCGGCAAAACCTGAAATTTCTTGAACTTCAGGTGGAAAATCTGAAAGAAAAGATTTCTGCGGATGCCAAAATTGCGGAACAGTCGCGGATTGACAGGCATGATACCCGCCACAGATTCCAGACAGTCACCGCACTTTTGGAAGACGGAAAAACAGCAGAGGCCCTTGCTTATATTGCACAGTCCGTCCGGCAGTTTGAAACGAAAACGCCTGTAACATACTGTAGCAATGTTCTTTTGAACGCCACCTTATCCTCGTATTTCGGGCGTTCCAAAAAAGCGGGCATCCGTCTGGAAACGCACCTCTCTATACCGGATACGCTTCCGGTGGATGCAGGCGAATTTTCCATTGTTATGGCAAATGCACTGGAAAATGCCATACAAGCCTGCGAGGCTTTGCCGGAGGGGGAGAGAAAGATTATTTGTAAATGCATTTATCAGCCGACGCTGATGCTGGAGATTTCTAATCCATACCACGGCATGATTCTTTTTTCGGATGATGGAATTCCGTTGTCTAAGGAGGCGGAGCATGGGATTGGAACACGCTCTATTATGGCGTTTTGCAGGAAATATCATGCATATTGCTCGTTCACGGCAAAGGAAGGATGGTTTTGTCTGCAGGTGGTTTTGTAGTCTTCTTTATCATTTCCTGTCCGTGCATATCTCGCAGTTTTTCCCATAAAATGTACCACTAACGCATAGCCATCGTCGGCAGGCTCGCGGTCATATGCGTGCTCCTCAATCTGGCACAGCGCATCCTGCGCTGTCTTTTCCCCCTCCGGCGTCCGTCCGTCCTCAAAAAAATACCGCGGCATGCTCATGTTCAGCGTCTTGCCGAACCGCCCCAGCCGCGTAAATAAAGTCAGTTATCCTGCCTCATAAAGGCTTCGCAGATGGCCAAAGTATTTTCCAAATGCAAAGCAGGAAAGAGAATGCTGAATGTTCTTGCAGATGGCTGTGTCAATATACCTGCGTGTGGATTCATCATCACGGAAAACCACGCATACCCCTGTCCGCACATTTCCATAAAATATTGGGGGATGCGGTGATAAACCCCTCTTTTTTCAAACCTCTCTACACCAGATGCCATTCCCACAAGCTCATTTCCAGTCCTTACCTTAGTTTCAAACTTCTGGCTATTTTCTTTCAGAGTCGGGAACTTTTTCTTCAGCTCTTTTAACCGCTCTTGTAGCTGCCTGCGTTTTTCAATCTGCGCCCGAATTTCTTCTACTCCCCCCTCACGAGGAAACTGACTCTTTACTTTCCCGTTTTCTTTCACTGGGGGAATACCGTGTTTTTCCGTTTATATTTTTTTCGGAAATATAGCCTGTGGGAAGCGCGGCAATCTGTTCTTCCATCTGCCGTACCAGCCCAGATATGGCGGATACTTATAAACTTATTTTCGATCTTTTGCCTGCTTGTCTGCCTGACAGGGGGCCGGGCACAATTCCCGTTCCATGCGCCCTTTCATTTCACTTTAATATCAGATACAAGGCAGCCTATTCCGTTATATCAATCTCCAGAATATTCAACCGCCACAGAGGTTACCTCGTCCTCATCCACATGAAGTTCTATGCCCTTATACTCCGTGCCATCCCTTGAGTAATCAAAATATTCCACATCGACTTCCTGCTCCTCGCCATTGATGATTACAATCGCCTTTTCTACCCAGGTGCTGCCGGTAGCAGCATACGTAACCGCATTGGATGATACAAACAAAATTCCTAAAGCGGCCGCTACATAGGCCAGCTTCCTTAACTTAAATGATTTCACTTTTGACTGTCGATTCATAGCTCTCACCTTTCCTTGCAGATATTCCGGCGCATGAATCTTATCCATAGCATCACAATATTCCTGTTTACTCTGATTTTCACTTTTCATTTTCATGCCTCCTTTATCTGTTCTTTTAACTTTTTCCTTGCTCTCATAAGGCGGATTTGTACATTGGACTCAGACATCTTAAGCATTTCGGCAATCTCCTTCACATGGTACCCTTCGTAGTAATAAAGATGTATTACAATCCGGTACTTCGGTGGAAGCCTCAAAACCTCTTCCAGCAGCTCTTTTTGCTGCGGCGTCACATCCTCCGGTTCGTAGCAAAGTTCTTCAATCGAACATACATTCTTTCTCCAAAAGGATTTCCACATATTTTTGCACTCATTTACCGCAACCCGAATCAGCCATCTGCGGATATGTCGGTCATCCTCAAATGCGACGTCCGCCTGCAGCAGCTTCGCAAATGTATTCTGGACGACGTCCTCGGCATCATAGGTGTTTTTGCAGTAGCTGAGCGCAGTCCGGTATACAGCGTCCAAATTCTGATTCACGATTGCTTCATAGTCCATGTCCCTGTACGATCCTCCTGTGTGTTTTGATTGAAAGGCCTTTCACTATATAAACAATCGGAAAAGCAGAAATATTACAAAAATTTTATAGTATTTTTTTATGCCTCCTTATCTGTCCATTTCTCGCAGTTTTTTCCATAGAACGCCATCCCGTAATGCACCGCCGACACATAGACGGTCTTGCGGCAGATAATCCATTTTTTTATTGCGTCTTTTTTGTTAATATAGTAAAATAAAACTGAAGCAACACCTGGGAGGAATTTATGAATGCATTAAAATGTGATACATGCGGCGCCCCACTGGAGCTGTCGGAAGATAAAACCCATGCCGTCTGTAAATTTTGCGGAAATACACTTTTATTTACGGAAACTGACGAAGGCGCTGCGTCCTTTATTGAAAACATGTCTAAAGAACGTCTTCTGACCCGCGCGTATACAGAATTGGAGGAATTGAATGAAGAACGCGCAGAAGAATTATTTGAACGTGCACTGAATCTGGACCCGGAGTGTGCAGAGGCTTACTGGGGCCAGATGCTTGCCAGGCACAGCTGCTCCTCCACAGAGGATTTCATCAAACAGCAGATTCAGAAATCCCACAATGCGCAGCTACTCTCGCTTTCCCCATTTCCGGAAGAAACTGAATGTGAGATTAATAAGGCTGTTACCGCATATACCTCGGATGGTCTTCTGACAGAGGATACCATCCGCAGTCTGTTTGTTTTTCACCAAATTTCCGATGATGAATATCGGAGATCTGAAGGATCTTAAGATTAT
>CANOFI010000268.1 GCA_947565255.1 uncultured Lachnospiraceae bacterium | reverse complement strand
CTTCAAAACGCTTTGGAGCGGAATTTTTATATACATTGTCCAAACTCGTCACTCCGAATAAAACTTTCGCAATTACCTGTTCATATCGATTCGATATTGTGCAACTTATAAATTGTATATATTATACACAGAATTTAAACAATTTAATCGTTTACGGCTACTGTAAATCAATCGACGCAATATCCACCAGCTCCAGACGCTGCTCCATGGCGTGCTCCAGACTGGAAATAAGCGCATTCGCCGTATCCAGCGAGGTCAGGACATTGACTCCGGTTTCAATGGCATTTCTGCGAATCAGAAAACCGTCATGGCTCTTCGTTTTGCCCTGGCTCGGCGTGTCGATGACAAGGTCAATCTGGTGTCCGAGAATCAGATCCAGAAGATTGGGGGATTCCTCCTCAATCTTATTTGTTTTCACCGCCTTTACTCCATGCTCGTTCAAAACCTTTGCCGTACTTCTCGTCGCATATATCTTATAGCCGAGCGCCTCAAAACGCCGGCCGATTTCCGCCGCCTCCAGCTTATCCGAATCCTTGACCGTTATAATCATCCGCTTATGCTTCGGCAGGTCGATGCCTGCGCCAAGAAACGCCTTATACAACGCCTCATCAAATGTTTTTGCAATGCCGAGCACCTCGCCGGTGGATTTCATCTCCGGTCCTAAGCTGATGTCTGCACCGCGCAGCTTTTCAAAGGAAAATACCGGCATTTTTACTGCAACATAGTCTGCCTTCGGCTGCAGGCCGGGCGTATATCCCATACCCGCAATCGTATTCCCCGTCATCACCTTTGTCGCCAGCTTTACAATCGGAATCCCTGTAACCTTGCTGATATACGGCACTGTACGGCTGGAGCGCGGATTCACCTCAATCACATACACTTCCCCTTCGCACAAAATAAACTGGATGTTAATCAGTCCGACGACATGCAGCGATTTGGCAAGTCTCCTCGTATACTCGACAATGACCTTTTCAATTTTGGGCGTCAGGCTCTGTGCCGGATAGACCGATATGCTGTCGCCGGAATGCACCCCTGCACGCTCAATGTGCTCCATAATTCCCGGAATCAGAACATTTGTTCCGTCGCAGACCGCATCCACTTCTATTTCTTTTCCGACCAGATATTTATCCACCAGAATTGGATGCTCCTGCGCAATTCGATTAATAATGCCAATAAATTCGTCAATATCTTCATCGGAAATGGCAATCTGCATCCCCTGGCCGCCAAGCACGTAGGACGGCCTTACCAGCACCGGATAGCCAAGCTCGTGCGCCGCCTCCTTCGCCTCTTTTGCCGTAAACACCGTGCGCCCTGCCGGTCTTGGAATACAGCACTCCTCCAGTATGTTGTCGAACAGCTCCCTGTCCTCCGCCGCATCGACATTTTCAGCAGATGTCCCGAGAATGTGCACGCCCATTTTCAGCAGGCTTTCGGTCAGCTTAATGGCCGTCTGTCCCCCAAACTGCACAACCGCACCATCCGGATTTTCCAGCCTGACAATATGCTCCACATCTTCCGGCGTCAGCGGTTCAAAATAAAGCTTGTCCGCAATATCAAAATCCGTGCTGACCGTCTCTGGATTGTTGTTGACGATGATGGTCTCATACCCTTCTTTTGCAAATGCCCACGTGCTGTGCACGGAGCAGTAATCAAATTCGATTCCCTGGCCGATGCGGATCGGACCTGAGCCTAAGACCAGCACCTTTTTCTTCGGACTGGTCTTTTCCACTTCATTTTCACTTCCGAAGCAGGAATAATAATACGGCGTATTCGCCTCAAATTCGGCCGCGCACGTATCTACCATCTTAAATGCAGCCGTGATGCCGTTTTCATAGCGCATATCATGTATTTTTGTCTCGCTTTTTTCTGTCAGCCGCGCAATGACCGCATCCGGAAATTCCAGACGCTTTGCCTCTGCCAGAAGTTCTGCCGTTAACGGCTGTGTCGAAAGCCTCTGCTCCATTTCTACAAGAATTGCAATTTTGTCGATAAACCATGGATCTATCTTTGTAATCTGGTGAATACCTTCACTGGAAATTCCTCTGCGGACTGCCTCCGCAATCACAAAAATCCTTCTATCATCTACCCGTTCCAGTCTCCCGAACAGTTCTTCCTCGTCCAGCGCTGTAAAGTCGTACGACATCAGGCTGTCCACATGCTGCTCCAATGAGCGCAGCGCTTTCATCAGGGCACCCTCGAAGCTCGTACAGATGCTCATCACCTCACCGGTTGCCTTCATCTGTGTCGTAAGCGTTCTTTTCGCCTGTATAAATTTGTCGAATGGGAGTCTCGGAATTTTCACGACACAGTAGTCCAGAACCGGCTCAAAGCTCGCGTATGTTTTTCCCGTAATTGCATTTTTTATTTCATCCAGCGTATAGCCCAGTGCAATTTTAGCCGCCACCTTGGCAATCGGATATCCCGTTGCCTTTGACGCAAGAGCGGAGGAACGGCTAACTCGCGGATTCACCTCAATGACACAGTATTCAAAGCTGTCCGGCTTCAAGGCGTACTGCACGTTGCACCCGCCGGTAATTTCCAGCTCGCTGATGATATTTAAGGCGGAGCTGCGAAGCATCTGGTATTCTTTGTCGCCAAGCGTCTGGGAAGGCGCAACGACAATGCTGTCTCCGGTGTGTACACCGACCGGGTCAAGATTTTCCATATTGCAGACCGTAATACAATTGCCATTGCCATCGCGCATCACCTCGTACTCGATCTCTTTCCAGCCGGCAATGCAGCGTTCCACCAATACCTGCCCGACACGGCTAAGGCGCAGTCCGTTCGACAAAATATCCTCTAATTCTTCCTGGTTATGCGCAATGCCGCCGCCGCTTCCCCCAAGCGTATAGGCCGGACGGAGCACGACAGGATACCCAATCGTATTCGTAAATGCAATTCCGTCCTCAACATTTGTGACAACCTGCGAAGCCGCGCACGGCTCGCCGATTTTCTCCATCGTCTCTTTAAATGCCTCCCTATCCTCCGCTTTGAAAATCGTCTCGGCGGTCGTTCCGATAAGCTTTACGCCATGCTCGTCCAAAAATCCGGATTCCGCAAGCTCCATCCCAAGATTTAAACCTGCCTGTCCGCCGAGCGTCGGCAATATACTGTCCGGCTTTTCTTTTATAATAAGCTGTTCCAATACCTTCACTGTGAGCGGTTCAATGTACACCTTATCTGCAATATCCTTGTCTGTCATGATGGTCGCCGGATTGGAATTGACCAGCACAACCTCTTTCATAAAGGACAAATCGCTTCCCCAGTAATCTTCTCTTGCCAGTACC
>CANOFI010000267.1 GCA_947565255.1 uncultured Lachnospiraceae bacterium | reverse complement strand
ATCTCTGAACCATGAAAGCAACAGCATCACTATTTTTCTATTATGAACTATGAAAAAGAAACACATAATAAAGCTGAAGAGATTGAAAATCTGAAGTCGGAATTACAAAATTATGGTGCTCTTGTAGAAAAATACAAACAGGATTTAGTAGAAGTACAAAAGTTAATGGAATATTATAAGGAATCTTCAGAGCAGTTTGAGGCAAGCCTGCACGAAACGCAGGATTTGATGAAATATTTTAAAGAGACTTCGGAAGGGCTCGAAAAGGCGCTTTCCCAGTCGAACGAAAAACTGGTGGATGCAACACAGGAATTAGACCATATCAAATCTAAGAAGGCCTTCAAGGTAATACAGAAGGTATACAGGGACTTGTAGGATAGAAAAACACATAAAGAAATGGC
This sequence comes from uncultured Lachnospiraceae bacterium, assembly GCA_947565255.1. Taxonomy (GTDB): domain Bacteria; phylum Bacillota; class Clostridia; order Lachnospirales; family Lachnospiraceae; genus JAAVZI01. The sequence continues at coordinate 2,894 of CANOFI010000267.1, read as the reverse complement.
GTGGCAGGCAAGAGGTGCAGGATGAAATTAGAGAATAATGCAAAAAGACTGATTCTTTACTTTATGTATGATAAGGACGGAATCGCAGATGATTATGTAATATACATGCTGAACAGCTTAAAGAGGATAGCCAGTGAGATTATGGTGGTATCGAACGGAGAATTGGAGCCGGACAGCAAAAAAAAGGTAACCGATACAGGAGTAATCTTAAAGGAACGTGAAAATGCCGGGTTTGACGTGTGGGCTTATAAGTATGGAATAGAGCAGTACGGGTTTGAAGGACTGCTGGCCTATGATGAAGTTATAATGATGAACTTTACCATTATGGGACCGGTATTTCCATTGGAGGAAATGTTTGACGCCATGGCCGAAAAGGATTTGGATTTCTGGGGTATTACAAAATTTCATGAATATTCGGCGGGCGATCCGTTTGGGACGATTTGTTACGGTTATATACCTGAGCACATCCAGTCCCATTTTATTGCGGTACGAAAAAGTCTGATCGAAAAGAAAGAATTTCAGGATTATTGGAAAAAAATGCCGATGATTCATAATTATTTAGAGGCGGTCGGCTACCATGAGGCAATTTTCACTAAAAAATTTGCAGATATGGGCTATAAATGGGATGTGTACAGCGATTTGGGTGATTTTAGCCACAATCCGATTATCTGCGCGCCGAAGGAGCTTCTGGAGGAAACGCGCTGCCCGATTTTCAAACGCCGTTCCTTTATGCAGAATTATTCCAATGTGCTGGATGAGACATATGGACAGCCTACGCCTGAATTGTACCGGTTTATTGAGGCGCAGACAGATTACGATACGGATTTGATATGGGATAATATTTTACGTCTGGAAAATCTCGCAATTATTAAGAAAAATATGCAGTTTAATTTTATTTTGCCGAAATACCAGTGCGAGCCTGCAGATGAAGTGATTCAGAGGAAAAAAATTGCGCTTGTAATGCATATATATTATACGGATCAGGCGGAATTATGTCTCGAATATGCAAAATCCATGCCAGAACAGACCGATGTATATATTACGACGGATACGGACGAGAAGGCAAAGACGATTCAGACAGTGTTTGCAAAAATGCCCTGCAGGAAGCTTACGGTGCGGACAAGAAATAACGTGGGAAGGGACTTAAGCACGCTGATTGTGGAGTTTCGAGAGGAAATTAAGCAATACGATTATGTCTGCTATGCCCATGATAAAAAAGTAAAGCAGTTAGAGCCGCGTACGATTGGATATGGATTTGCATACAAATGTTTTGAAAATGTACTGGCGAGCAGAGAGTTTGTTCACAATGTACTGAATTTGTTTGAGAAAAACAAGAGACTGGGATTGATTGCCCCGCCGCCGCCGAATCACGGAGAATATTATTTTATTCTTGGACAGGAGTGGGGGATGAATTACCAGGTGACGAAAGAGCTGGCGGAAAAGCTTGAGCTGCATGTACCGGTATCTGAGCAGTATGAGCCGATTTCGGCGCTGGGCAGCATGTTCTGGTTTCGTCCTGAGGCATTGAAAAAGCTGCTGGATTATCCATGGACGTATGAAGAGCTGCCGCAGGAGCCGGTGCCGCAGGATGGCACGATTCTGCATGCTGTGGAGCGCATTCACGGGTTTGCGGCGCAGTCTGCAGGCTATTATTCGGGATATGTGATGTGCGATACCTGTGCCTCCATTGAGCTTACGAATCTGGAGCATATGGTGAGAACGCTGAATGATACCTTATTCAGTCATGGGTGTGCGTCAGGAAGATTATTTGGGGTCAATGAAAACTTGTATAATTCGCTGGAAGCCCTCCGAAAACAGGACAAGCTTCTTACAGTGCTTGGACTGCAGAGGGAGAGTTTTGCAAGGCGTGTGTACAGAAAAGTGCGGGGAGCCGGAGGCAAAGTCAAACGCGGAATGAAGAAAATTGTTGGGAAATAATAATAAAGGAAATGAAATTAGAAAGACCGCTGGAGTCGTAAAGACTTTAGTGGTCTTTTGGTTTGCTCGCCATGGGCACGCTCTAACGGGTACAAGTCTCGAATATGCCCAGATAGTGGGAAGTGTATAGCCGAACGGCAAGGATGGTGAGCGTGTTCCCTTCATTGACAAAAAGACAGGTCAGAAGAAAGTAGACACGCGGAACAGGAAACAGTGGAAAGCGGAGGAAAGAAGAAATTTAATGTGAATTTTATTGTAAAGACAGGCATTTTTTTGTATAATTAAAGTGTGGCAGGAGTAGGATATATCGTATCTTGTATCACATCTTATGGAACATTAGCAGTTCCATAAGCATGGGATTTTAGAAATTGAGGTGATAAGGTGTTGGATGATACCAAAACAGATGCATGAAGTTAAGGCAAAGCGTACTGCAAAAAACAGTGTATTTCTTGACCTTTTTCAAAACAAGAGTTATCTGTTAAAGTTGTATAAAACGCTCCATCCGGAGGACACAGACGCAACGGAGGACACGCTGGATATTGTAACGATTGACAATGTTTTGACAGATAATTTGTATAATGATTTGGGCGTAATGGTGGGTAAAAACAGATTATTGTTGCTTTTGGAGGCACAAGCCAGTTGGACGGTAAATATTTTAATCAGAATACTGTTGTATCTGGCACAGAGTTACCATGAATATTTTGAGCGAACAAGCCAGAGCCTATATAGGAGCAAGAAAGTAAAAATGCCCAAGCCGGAATAATATATTATCTATACAGGCAATAAAGGCAGAAAACCCGATACAATATCGCTATCCAAAGAATTTTATGACGGTGCGGATATTGATATTGAGATAAAAGCCAAAGTCATATATGAGAGCGACAAGGACAATATAATCAACGAGTACATTGTTTTTTGCAAAGTTTTTAACGAGCAGATAAAAGAGCATGGAATGA
>CANOFI010000266.1 GCA_947565255.1 uncultured Lachnospiraceae bacterium | reverse complement strand
CAAGAGAATTGGAAAAATTATTCCAATTTTGTTACGGCAGCCTGTCTGCATAAAAAATTTTTAAACTGCAAATACTGATAAAAATAAATGGAAAGCAAAGGTGAATCGTTATGAGACGGCACATTAGATGGATAACCGGGCTGTGTTTTATATGTCTTGCCGCGGTCGGAATAAGCGGCTGTTCTGCTTTGAAGAATCAGAAAAAAATCATTCGCATTGCCCTTGGGCAGTCCGAGACACATCCGGAATATTTGGGTCTGGTTGAATTTAAAAAATATGTCGAAGAGCATTTGGGAGAGCAGTATACAGTGGAAATATTTCCGAACGAATTGCTTGGTTCCACGCAAAAGGCAATCGAGCTGACACAGACGGGGGCGATTGATTTTACCGTGGCCGGGGCGGCAAATCTGGAAACGTTTACGAAATCGTATGAAATTTTCAGTATGCCGTATCTGTTTGATTCCGTGGAAGCATATTTTGCCACAATGAAAAATGAAGAGTATATGAAAAGCCTCTATCAGTCCACAGAGGAGGCGGGATTTCAGACGGTAACGTGGTATTATGTCGGCACAAGAAATTTTTATGGAAAGACGCCCATTAATAACCCGGATGATTTGAAAGGAAAAAAGATAAGGGTGCAGCAGAGTCCGGCCAGCATTGCCATGACAAAGGCTTTAGGGGCGGCCGCAGCGCCGATGAGCTTCGGGGAAGTGTATACGGCAATCCAGCAGGGGGTGATAGACGGAGCCGAAAACAATGAGTTAGCTTTGACGAACAACAAGCATGGAGAGGTTGCAAAATATTATTCGTATACCCTGCACCAGATGATACCGGATATGCTTATTGTCAATGAGCGGTTCTGGAAGGGACTGTCAGAAGAGGAAAGAGGGATTTTCCAGGAGGCAGCGCGTCTTTCCACAGAGAAGGAATGCAAAGAATGGGATAATCAGGTGGAAGAGGCGAAAAAGACGGCCAGCGAGCAAATGAAGGTGCAGTTTCTGGAGATAGATATCGAGCCGTTTAAGGAGAAAGCAAAAAAAGTGCAGGCAAAGCTTTTGGAGGAAAATGAAAGTATTCGGAAGCTGTACAGTCAGATTCAGATTGTAAATAAGGAAACCGCTTCATTTCAGGTCCAAAGTGGGACGGTAGCGGATGTGCCGCAAAAGGGGCATGGCCAGAGGCAGACAGGAGGAGAGACGGAATGAATGGGATTGAAAAAATCAGAAAGGGAATGGACCGGTTTCTGGGCGGCATTTGTATTTTAATTTTTATGCTGCTGACGGTAATCGGAACGTACCAGATTGTTGTGCGCTACATGTTTAACAGGCCGAGCACGGTGTCAGAGGAGCTTTTGACGTATGGATTTGCGTGGCTTGCCCTTCTTTCCGCGGCTCTTGTGTTTGGAAAAAGGGAGCACATGCGGATGGGATTTCTGGCTGACAAAATAAAGGGAAATGCCCGCACAGCGCTGGAGGTTATCATAGAGCTTCTGATTCTGGCATTTGTCAGTATCGTTATGATTTATGGCGGGATTGAGATTGTGAAGCTGACAATGTCGCAGCAGACGGCGTCGCTTGGCATTCCGATGGGAATCATTTATGTTGTCGTTATCGTATCGGGTATTTTTACTGTGTTATATTCCCTTTTAAATATCATTCAGCTGGTTAGCGGGACGAAACAGAAGTTAGCGGAAGAAAATTTTGATAAAATGCAGGAAAGAGTACAGCATTTGACAAAAAAAGAAATTGAAAAAGGGAAAAAAACTTTATTGGAAACGGAGGAATTGTAAATTGGATGCAGCCATTCTTTCAGGGCTGATTATTGTAAGCCTGTTATTAATTTTACTCATTATGGGAGTACCGATTTCCATTGCGCTCGGAATTTCCTCTATCTGTGCAATTCTGCCGGTTCTGGATACACAGGCGGCGGTGCTCACCGGCGCGCAGCGGATTTTTTCGGGAATATCCGTATTCAGCCTGCTTGCGATCCCGTTTTTTATTCTTGCGGGAAATATTATGAATAAGGGCGGGATTGCCATCCGGCTGATTAATCTGGCGAAGCTGGTGACCGGCCGGACGCCGGGCGCCTTAGCACAGACGAATATTGTCGCTAATATGATGTTTGGATCGATTTCCGGTTCAGGAACGGCAGCAGCTTCGGCCATGGGTTCGATTATCGGTCCGATTGAGGAAAAGGAGGGGTATGACAAAAACTTTTCTGCCTCGGTGAATGTAGCGTCTGCGCCGACCGGGCTCCTGATTCCGCCGAGCAATGTGATGATTACCTACTCGCTCGTCAGTGGCGGAACGTCCGTGGCAGCACTGTTTATGGCAGGCTATATTCCGGGAATTTTGTGGGGGCTTGCCTGTATGCTTGTCGCATTTTTTATGGCGAGAAAGCGCGGATACCGGAGCAAAACAAGGTTTTCAGGGAGCGAGGCGTGGAAAATTGTACTGCAGGCGATTCCCTGCCTGCTGCTGGTTCTGATTGTAATTGGCGGCATTATATCGGGTATTTTTACGGCAACGGAAGGTTCTGTGGTGGCGGTTGTCTATTCCCTTATTTTATCCTTATGTTTTTATAAATCCATCCGTTTTGGAGATTTGCCGAAGATTTTTAAGGACAGTGCACAGATGACGGGCATTATTGTATTTTTGATTGGCGTGTCCTCCATTATGTCCTGGGTGATGGCATTTACCAAAATTCCGGAGATTATTTCCAATGCCATGCTGGGATTTAGCAGCAACCGGTTTATTTTGCTGATACTCATCAATATTATTTTGCTTATCGTGGGAACCTTTATGGACATGACGCCTGCCTGCCTGATTTTCACGCCGATTTTTCTCCCGGTGTGCAGGGAGCTGGGGATGAGCGATATCCAGTTTGGTATTATGCTGATTTTTAATCTGTGCATCGGCACGATTACGCCGCCGGTTGGTACGACGCTGTTTGTCGGCGTCAAGGTTGGGGGAGTCAAAATTGAGACGATATTTAAGCAGCTGGTCGTCTATTTTGCAGCAATTTTTGTGGTGCTTCTGCTTGTGACGTATGTGCCGGTTATTTCGCTGTGGCTGCCGGGGCTTTTGGGGTATATATAAAAGGATGGTTCGTGTTTTCATATAGAAGAGAGTTGCGCAGACAAATGCAGACACAATATGAGTAATACAACATGGGGCGGTGTATACGATATATTGTGTCTGTATGTTGTTGTGAATCCTTGTAATAATAAAATAAAAGTTGGATAAACTTGTTTCATACCATTTACTCCTTATAATAAATTCCATTTTCTAAGTATCATTCTAGACAAATACTCATTCAC
>CANOFI010000265.1 GCA_947565255.1 uncultured Lachnospiraceae bacterium | reverse complement strand
GACCTTTTTTTAATTTAAAAAACAGGAGAAATAATTTCAAGATTTAACGATGCTAGTAAAATTATAGATGCAATCTTAAAAGTAATGGCGTCCTCAAAGATACGCAAATCAAGTCCCGTACTCTTCTGTAATTTGTCCAACCGGTAGACAAGCGTATTGCGGTGGATGTAGAGCTGTCTGGACGTCTCCGATACATTGAGGCTGTTCTCAAAAAACTTATTGATGGTGGTAAGCGTCTCATCGTCAAATTCATCCGGCGACTTCCCATCAAAAATTTCTTTGATAAACATTTTACACAGCGGAATCGGCAGCTGATAAATCAAACGTCCGATACCCAGCGTGGAATACGCAATAATCCGGTGCTCCTCAAAGAAAATCTTGCCAACGTCCAGCGCCATGCGCGCTTCTTTATAAGACCTTGAGACCTCCTTGATCTCATTTACAATCGTTCCATAGGCAATGTGGATTTCCTGATTATCGCTGCCATGGAACATATTCAAAATCATCTCTGCCGTTTTGTTTAAATCGTCGTATCCTTCATTTTCCAGCACTTCTTTGACAACGATGATGTTTTTCTCATCTACCGCTGTAATGAAATCTCTGGATTTGCTGCCCAGCAGCCCGCGAACTTTCTCCATTTCATTGCCGTCTTTCTCCAGGGCGGTCTCTATGATAAATACGACTCTGCGTGCTTCTGTGTCAATGTGAAGTTTCTTGGCGCGGTTATAAATATCCACCAGCAAAAGATTATCCAGCAAAAGATTTTTCACAAAATTGTCTTTATCGAAACGCTCCTTGTACGCTACCAGCAAATTCTGGAGCTGGAAACTTGCAATTTTCCCCACCATAAATACATCATCACTGTCACCGTTGGCGAGCAGAACATATTCTAACTGGTGCTCATCAAATACTTTAAAAAACTGGCATCCCAGAAAGACCTGGCTGTCTGCCGGTGAATCAACGAAGGTAAGCGCTGCTGTGACATAATTATCCGTATCCTGAAAAGTTGTCGCCAGAACTTTCCCCTCCGTATCAATAATACACAAATCAATTCTGGTAATACCTTTTAAACCATCAATCGTATTCTGAAGTATCTGATTTGAAATCATTTTATGCACTCCCTTTCCTTTTTCTGTCTCTTACTCCTACTGCTTTCACTCACACACTTGTACATTATGACTATGCAACTTTCACAAATTATATTTCTCCTATTTTCCAGCAAAAAAATAACCTAATTTATATTTTAATGCAAAAGCACAAAAAAATAAAGAGGAAAATATCATTTTTTTATGCATTTCCTCAATTATTTTTCGAAATATAAGATTTTTTGTCTTAGGCATAGTATACAAACCCTTCACCCAGCACTTCCCTCACATCACCAACGACCACAAACGCATCCTTGTCTACCTGATGCACAAGCTCCTTCAAACGGACAATCTCTTTCTTGGACACCACGCAGTACAGCACGCATTTCTTATCGCCGGAATACATTCCATGCGCCTCCATTCCGGTCACCCCGCGCTCCAGTTCCTCCATCACCCTCTTTGCAATTTCCTCATAGGAATCTGTAATAATATATGCGGCCTTGGAAAATTTCACACCCTCCAAAATATTATCCATCACTTTCGATGAAATAAAAATCGCCACAATTGCATACATGGAAGGGCGCAGGCCAAACACATACATGCCGACGATTACGATAAGCCCGTCCAACACCTGCATAATCTGCGCTACCGAATAATGCCTGAGCCACCCCTGCATGAGCACCGCCACCATCTCCGTACCGCCGGTGGTCGCCTCCGCCCAGAGAATCATTCCCATGGCAACGCCCACGAGCACGCCGCCAAAAATGGCGGCCAGGATATAATCTCCATCGACGAAATCTATCTCCGGTATCACATACAGCCATACCGAGAGCAGCGCTGTGGCAAACCCGGTCCTCCAGATGAAGCGCTTTCCTTTCAGCCACAAGGCAATAATAAAAAATGGAATATTCAGGGCAAGATTGGCAAACCAGAGCGGTATGCCTCCCGCGTAGAAAAATTCCGTCAGTTTTTTCAGCAAAATTGCAATACCGGTAAATCCCCCTGTAACAAGACCTACCGGATCAAAAATACATTTGATGGCAAACGCCAAAACCCCTGTGCCGGCGATAATCGCCAGATACAACACCACAGGATTCCTTTTATTCACAGAAACTTTATTCATTTCCTTCCTCACCGTCGCTTTTTTTATAACGCATCAGCCGCGTATGCAAAATTCCTTTCTGTATCAGTTTCCGGGCAAAACCTGCCACCTCGGATTTTCCCTGCCTGCCCGCAAAATCCCCGCCCAGGCCATACCATATCTTGGCGTTGAGCTTTTCCTTGTGCTCTTTCAGAAAATACTCCTGTTCCGGCGTAGGAATTACCGAAAGAATCGCATCCGGCGTGGCAATATTAATCTCATTGATAACGGTATCATAATCCCCATTGCACGCAGATAATGCATATATGCCTGCAATCTTGATTCTCTCATACTTCTCATCCAGAAATTCCCGCAGCAGTTCAATCTGCTCCTCTGTCTCCCCCAGAAGATAAACGGTACGCCGGTTGCGCACGGCACGCCTCAGAAATTCCTTCATAAATTCATTTTCCACCGTCTCTTTCATGCGCTGCGTTGAGACAAGCCCTGCCGCTTTCAAAATCTCTTTATCACAAATAATTGCCAAATCCAGATTTTCTATGCAGCTTTTTACCAATTCATCTGACTGCGCCTTAACCAGCGTGTCCATCGAAATGGTTTCCACGGTACTCATAATGGTATTATTCCAACACACCTCAATTTTAAGCATCGCTTCCCGAACGGTATAATTATTAAGTTTTATGCCGAGGATTTCTAACTTTTTCACCATACTACACCATACTCTTCCATTTACTGATGAATATTTGTCATACCAGACATCAATATAATTTTTACCTGAATGGGGGCTGTCACATTAAGACATATTATAAGACATAAATACAAACTATTTTAGAAGTATACCAAATAAAGGAATTTTTTTCAACTACCGTTTTTGAATAATTGACAGACATTTTTGTAATGGAAATAATATTTTTTGTTTTTTTGATTGTCAATTCTTTTCCCCATTTTTTTCCTGAAATGTCAAATTTATTACAACTCCACAAAACACATGTTTTGATTCATTTACTATGTAAACTCGCTTTTTGTCGTATTTTTTGTGGATAACGTTGATAACTTCGTGTATAACTCAAAATTCTGGTTTTTTACAGGCAAATATTTTGTGGATAACTTTTACGTCAAATCCTGTAATTTTATGTCAGCCCAAAGATTTTGTGCATTTTGTTAAA
>CANOFI010000264.1 GCA_947565255.1 uncultured Lachnospiraceae bacterium | reverse complement strand
GACTTGGCAGATAGGCGGCTGCCATCAGCATCAACGATACACATCCCGCTGCGATACGGCTGGTTTCATATTTCGGCGTTTTGTCAGTTTTGTTTTTGTCTGAAGTACGGGTGTGAGAGGAAGACCCGCACCCGCATATCAGCAAAAGCAGCAAAAATAAAAGTGCATAGAAAGTTCTTTTCATACAAATCACCCAGTCCTTTCGTTTAACTCAGGCATAGATAACAGTGAAATAATAATTTTTACACGATTTCTTCTTCTGTAATATGTTTCATTCCATTGTACAAGTCATTTAATTTTTTGATAAGCCGGTTTATTTGACTATTCGTAGATTCCTTTGTTGCTCTGGCTATATTGGTAATGATTCCGGCAACGGCAAACGGATCCCGAAAGTGAATGATATTTCCGTTTTCGTGAAATGCAACTTCTGTTTTCCAGTCATCACCGCTATAACAGCCATTATGTATGGATTCTTTTATCAGTAATTCCAGTTTTTTTCTTGTATCTTCATTGTGTTTAATGGACTTTTCCAGTGCTGTTTGTAAAAAAGGCGCCTCATTTTCAATCAGCATATCCAGCAGCTGGGAGATAAATGGATATAAAAATGTATGTTTCCGATTGCTGCCGTCCTTATATTGAATCCGGTCCCGGACCTCAAATGGGTCCGTAAAATAATTTAATACTTTTTCGCTGGATTTCGCAATATGGCTTACCATGGATTCGTTATAATGAACATCAAAATCCGGGCATGTACACGACAAATAATGTGCTTTACAATATAATTCGGGAAGTTCCCTTGCCCGTATTTTTTTCAGCATGGCCAGGTCATTGTGTTCGGCCGCCAGAGATATGATATACATTCGCAGCTGGTCTTTTGTTGCAAGATAGTACTGTAAATCATCCATGTCCGGCTGACGTATAAAAATGCCGTTCTCGCATTCCTTAAAATTCGGACGCAGCATGTTTGTTCCTGCACCAAATGTCAGAACATAATCTTCGTCGTTTTGGCTGTCAAACCATATGTAGTTTTTACTTATCAAAAATTTTATGAGATCGTAATTGCGGAATCTGATTGCATAATCCAACACAGTGTTTCCATATTCGTCAGGATTGAGGATGGGTTTGTTTGCATCTTCAATGTAGGCAGTCCATTCTGCTCTGCTGTGCGACTGGGCGATAGTATAATTGGTCATTCGGTTATTTTTGGGCTCGCCGCATTTTCCAGCGCTCAGTATTTGTTCAGAGGAAACATCGAGCAGAGCTGAGAAGATTGGCAAATCATAGGTCTGAATTGCTTTTGAGCCTTTTTTTATTTGAGACAGGCGGTTTGCCATATTTTGGATATTCGGTTCAGTAAGTTCTGCGCCGCTTGCCTGGATATATTGCTTGCAAAATTCTCTTGCGGAGTCGAACTTCCATTCGATAAGCCCTGAAATATAAGAACCGATTTCCTCATTGTTAATCTGATAAGACATGTTTACTCACTCCTTTTCTTTTGAGAATATTATATCGTGTTTTTTCGACATCGTATATCATATTTTTGAATATAAAAAAGGTGAGACATGTTTTATAAATTGGGAGGATGTATGCCTCACGCATATATCATTTGCACGAGCGGTGTCTGAACAGTGTAAAATTACATAAATAAGTATGAATAAATATGGGGAATAAAATCGTGTAATCGATTTTAATGGTGAAAAAAGGCAGGTGAAAGCAGGAACAGTGATTACAGTGGACAGGAATTGTAAAATACGAAAGACAGCAGTTAAAAATAATTGAAATATAGGGAAATTCATGATATGATATGAGGAGGAAAGAATGAAAGCAGAGACAAAAAAACTGGTTCAATCAAGACGGAAAGAAACGTTAAAAGCAATAGAAAGTTTATGTCTTCTGGATGACAATCTGATGACACTGGTGTTTGACAGGAATGTGGAAGCAACAGAACTTTTATTAAAGATAATTCTTCAGAGGGACGATTTAAAGGTTCTGGAAGCGGTGGCGCAGAGAGATTATAAAAATCCCATGCCTGGCGGGCGTTCCATTACGCTGGATATTTATGCGCAAGACAGGGATAAAAAGGTTTATGACATTGAAGTCCAGCGTGCACCGAAAGGGGCGGATGTCCGCAGGGCAAGGTTCCACAGCAGCATGATTGATGTAAAAATGCTGAAGGCGCGGCAGGAGTTTAAGGAAATTCATGATTCTTATGTGATATTTATAACTGCAGATGATATTTTGGGAGAAGGACATTCCCTTTACCATATCAACAGGGTTGTGGAAGAGACAGGCGTATACTTTGGCGATGGTTCCCATATCATATATGTGAATGGCAGTTATAAAAATGATAATCATCCGGTTGGAAGGTTGATGCATGACTTTAGATGTGTAAGTTCTGCTGATATGTTTTATCCAACATTGGCAAAACAGGTAAAGTATTTCAAAGAAACAGGAGGAGGTCAGGGTATTATGTGTCAGGTATTTGAGGATTTGGCGGAAAAGATAGCAATGGAAATAGCGGGAGAAATGGCGGAAGAAAGGGCTGTAGAAGAGAAAAAAGCATTTGCATGCCGCATGATTGCGAGGGGAAAGCTGACTATTGAGGAAATTGCAGAGGATGCGGATTTACCTCTGGAAGTGGTACAGGAACTGGCTGGTTTTCAACCGGTATAAAAATTTTATTTTTGGCTGATTTTATCATGAAATGCGAATTGACAAATGCGCAGAAGTATGATAGGATAGGCAATGAGTTGGAGAATCTGGTGCTCAGTTATGGGATGTTGCTGTCTGGACGTGAAGTTTCATTGCGGCGGGGCTGGTCCGCGCAGGTTGGTTTTAGGATGAGGCATTCACAAAAGATGGTTGACATAAATATTTCCGTGCAGCCGGGGAGTTAGCGGTGCCCTGTACCTGCAATCCGCTATAGCAGGGGTGATATTCTGTCGCGGGCATTTTTTTGCAAAGCTGCCTCTTATAAGTGGCGTTGACGTCTGGGTCTTGCGCAACGGGAACCTGTGAACCGTGTCAGGACAGGAATGTAGCAGCACTAAGCAGTTATTTCCGTGTGCCGTAAGGGTGCCTGGGCTGAGTTAACTGTAGGAGTAACGTTTGTGGAAAATGTTCAACACAGAATGCACGGAATTTTCTTTTTAAAAATTAAAAAAATTGTATAGATGTATCCTGCGGTAATTTAGTAATGTAAATGAGAGAACCGTTTCACAATTTTGTGTGAGGCCGCTGCAGAAAAACATGTAAAAACAATATATCGTATACAGCACACAGCATTTTGTGTGATATACGATATATTTTTTTACACAATAAAGATGTAAGTTCTTGTTTTTTGCAAATTTTATTTTC
>CANOFI010000263.1 GCA_947565255.1 uncultured Lachnospiraceae bacterium | reverse complement strand
GTTACCTGTCAGACATCTGACTAAATTTGTGACGGTGCATCCCGTCAGATTTTCACTTAGTATTGCATAAGCTTCCACTGTCTGGAAATCTACATCTTCATGATACATGCTGCGGTACTTCTCTATAAGCCAGTTTTGTTTTTTTCTATCTGTTGAAATATATCCGCCGGTTATACTGCTTCCAATCGTCCCACCGGTAAACACTACTAATATTTTCATTTACTCCTCCTCTGCGGATGCCCATAAAACTGCTTCCCCCGCCATTTTACATCTGCTTTTTTCCTCTTTTTCACCGCCGGAAACCGGCCGGATATGAAAGACTGCCGGATCCTACAATCCGGCAGCTTATACATTTATTTAATTCACTAACTTATCCAGCTCTTTTACATACTCTGTTTTATTGGAGCTCTTGTGGTTTGCCTTCGAGGCATAAAGATTAACCGCCTTCTGTGATTTCTTGACAGGCTGCATGGTTCCTGCGCCTGCTACACAGCCCCCCGGACAGGCCATGCCCTCCAGCAGGTAACCGTTATATTTTCCAAGCACCGCCTTCTGGAGAAGCTGGCGGCACTCCTTTAAGCCCTCGGCGCTCTCCGTATGAATCTCTATATCCGGGTACAATTCGTGTATGACATCCACAACAGCAGCAGCAACACCACCGGAAACCGCAAAATTACGTCCATCCTCGGAGGCATCGTTGACACCGCCCGGTTCCTCGTCCATCGCTTCAATATCCACATGCCGGGCATCAAAAATACCCGCCATCTCCTCAAATGTCAGCACAAAATCAACATCACTGCGAATGGTTCTGCGCTTTGCCTCCAGTTTTTTGGCAGCGCACGGTCCGATAAACACTACTTTGGCATTTGGGTTTTGCTTTTTTATGAGCCGTGCCGTCAAAACCATAGGCGTCAGAGCCATGGAAACACAGTTCGCATATTCCGGGAAAAGTTTTTTCGCCATCACAGACCATGCCGGGCAGCAGGAGGTTGCCATAAACGGCAGCTTATCCGGAACCTCCTTCACGAAATCCTCTGCCTCCGAAGCCGCACACAAATCTGCGCCGACGGCCACCTCAAAAACATCCGTAAAGCCCAGGGCCTTCATTGCCGCCCTCAGCTTGCCCGGTGTCACCTTTACTCCAAACTGTCCCACAAAGGCAGGCGCCACCGCAGCATACACCTTTTCCCCTGACTGTATCGCCCGGATTACCTGGAAAATCTGCGACTTATCCGCTATTGCGCCAAATGGACAGTTAACCAGGCACATTCCGCAGGAAACACATTTTTCGTAGTCAATATCTGCCTTCCCATTGCCGTCAGAAGATATGGCATTCATTCCGCAGGCGGCCGCACATGGCCTTTCCTGGACAATAATTGCATGATAGGCGCAGACATCTGCACATTTTCCGCATTTGATGCATTTGTCCGGATCTATATACGAACGTCCGTTCGTACGGTCGAGACGAATGGCATCCTTCGGACATACCTCCACACAGGGATGGGCCAGGCAGCCCTGACAACCATCGGTTACAAATACCCGCTTTTCATTGCAGGCGTTGCAGGCAAATTTGATTACATTAATTAACGGCGGGGTATAATAGGTTTCCGCCCTGTCTGCAGCTTCAATATTATCGGACAAAGGCGCATGCTCCCCCGCACCGCGGCAGGGCAGTCCCATTGCCAGACGCAGCCGCTCTCCTACAATTGCGCGCTCCAGAAATACATCATTTCTAAAATTGCCTACCTCACCGGGAATGATTTTATAGGGCAGATCCTCAATTCGCTTATCAATGGGCCATTCTGTGTGATATGCCATGCGGGCCACTTCCCGGAAAATTTTATGACGAATTTCCTGAATTCTTGTTTCTACTCCTCTCATCTTTTCCTCCTTAGCTATTATTTTTTTCCAAAACTAATATGATACAGCAGATTTTTTACATGCCGCCTTAAAAAACAACAGTTCATTACCATTATGTTTATCATACACAAATCATCTGAAAAAGTCAACAACCCCGCAGAAACTGTGTCAGTACACGGTCTAATATTTTCAAATCAATGGGTTTCGCAATATGTTCATTCATGCCGGCCTCCTTTGCCGCCCTTACATCCTCCGCAAAAGCATTTGCCGTCATGGCAATAATCGGAATCTCCGCCGCATCCGGCCTCTCAAGCCGGCGGATTGCCCTTGTCGCCTCATGCCCGTTCATTATGGGCATCATCACATCCATCAGAATCATCTGATACGTAAATGGCTCTGATGCCTGAAACAGCTCAACCGCCTCTTTTCCATCCCTGGCAGCCGTAACGGTAAGCCCCCTCTCCTCCAGTATATACTGTGCGATTTCCTGATTCAGTTCGTTATCTTCCACAAGAAGAACGTTTTTTCCCGCCAGGACAACCGACCCGTCTTCACTTTGTTCTTCCTGTTCCTCCGGCGGTGCGGCAATTTTCATGGGAATGACTACCGTAAACACGCTCCCTTTTCCAGGCTCACTCTCTGCCTGTATGGTTCCACCCATCTTATCCACCAGATTTTTGGTAATTGTCATGCCGAGACCAGAGCCCTGGTAATTGGTTCTGGCGCCACTCTCCTCCTGCGTAAACGGCTCATAAATATGAGGCAGATATTCCTTGCTCATGCCGATTCCGGTATCCGATATCTGAAAGCAGATCTGTGCAATTCCATCCTCAGCTGAACACTCATAGCAGCTAAAACATATCTTTCCCATAGGTTTTGTAAATTTTACAGCATTTCCTGCAATATTAATTAAAATCTGCTTGAGATGCAGCGGACTTCCCACAAGATAACGATGCGGCAGCTTTTCCTCATCAAACTCTGTTTTCAGCTCCAGTCCACGCTCCGCTGCCTGTCCGCCTGCAATTACAACACAATTATTTAATATATCCGGCAGAAAAAAAACTTCCTCAGAAATTTCCACATTTCCGCTTTCCAGCTTGCTGATATCCAGAACATCATTTATCAGGGATAACAAATGCTCCGTTGACGTTTTAATTTTTTTGCGGCATTCTGCTTGTTTTATCAGATCCTTTGCATGCTCCTCCGCGATATTGAGCATTCCCATAATGCCATTAATGGGCGTGCGTAAATCATGAGACATATGGGACAAAAATTCCGTTTTTGCCTGGTTTGCCTTTCTGGCCTCCTGCATGGTTATATTCAGCTCTCCATTTTTCTTTTCAAGCAGACGATAGGACTTTTTTCTCATATGGCTCAACGCGCAGCCAAACACCAGAATTAAACCCAGTACAACAATCGCCCCGGCAATTACATCCTTTGTCTGGTACAGATAATCGACCTCCCGACGAGGAATCACCAGCACATGCCCCCTGGCCACAGGATTG
>CANOFI010000262.1 GCA_947565255.1 uncultured Lachnospiraceae bacterium | reverse complement strand
ATCATTTCAACCAGCTTAAGTATAACCTCGTCACCGCGTTCATGACCATACTGTTCATTGATGCCGGACAACCCGTCCACATCAAACAATACAAGCACACACTGTCCCGGTACGGTCGCAAGCTCTTTGAGACGCAACTCTAAGCTGCTGATGAAAGCCCTGTAATTCCAGCAGCCGGTCAGGGTATCCTCCTGGGCCTTCTGTTCGCGCTCCTTATCCCGCTTTTTGTATTTTTCCACCTCGCCGCTCATTTTTACCTGATATGCAATCAATATATTTGCCCACACTCCGGCAGCTGCCAAAAGCGCAATAAAAATAATACTGTACACAATCGCATCATTTTTGGGCGTATAACTCTGATTCGGAATAATTATCATCTGGGTTACTACATAAATAATACCGGATAACAGAATCTGCAAAACCAGAATGAGCCGGCTGTTATAT
Source organism: uncultured Lachnospiraceae bacterium (assembly GCA_947565255.1). Lineage (GTDB taxonomy): Bacteria > Bacillota > Clostridia > Lachnospirales > Lachnospiraceae > JAAVZI01. The sequence continues at coordinate 2,931 of CANOFI010000262.1, read as the reverse complement.
ACTGTAGCCAGCATAATTGCAATCACAAGCACAACTGCTATAATATCCACCGAAGTGTGAACCATCACAAGTACGCCGCACTCAATTTCCAGTCCAAGAGCAACAACGACTGCCGAGGCTTTTTCAGACACGTAACGGCTTATAAGCCGTACAAACACTTCCATGATGACACAGAGAATACACTGTGCCAGCGTCGGTGTAAGTACAAATTCCTTAAAATACTTTTCTCTTGAATACGTAGGGTCGTCGAACTTAAAATACAAAACCAGAGCTGCCACAAATGCTATGCATGTCACGCTCCATAATACTCTTAAAAACTTGGTATTCCATTCACGGATATTAATATCCTTTCCCGCTTTCACTTCTTCTCTCCTTTGGCTTTTGTGTTGTATCATACTCATAAAATCTGTAAGTTTATCATACAACATAATGGACAGATTTTCAATTCTTTTTTCTTTTTTCTGCCAATTATTTCACAAAGGAGTCTGTAAACTGCAAAGACTACTTATTGTCTTCAAACAGGTCTTTGATATTTTCTTTTAATTTTTCACCGAATCCTTTTTTTTCTGCCTTTTCTTTTTTTCCGCCTGCTGCTTTTCCCTCTGACAAAGAACCGCCGCACGCCTCGTCAAACTGACGCAGCAGCTGTTTCTGTTCCTCATTCAGCTTATCAGGAACCTGCACAACAAGCGTTACATAATGATCACCCCGGATATTTTTATTGCGGAGCGACGGAATTCCCTTGCCCTTAAGCCGAACCTTTGTATCGGTCGGCGTTCCCGGCTTTACTTCATAAAGGACATCCCCGTCTATCGTCGTAATGCGCACCTCTGCCCCGAGTGCTGCCTGTGCAAATGTAATCGGCGCGCTGGAGTATACATTGTAATCCTGACGCTGGAATACCGGATGGCGCATAACCGTCACTTCCACTAACAAATCGCCTCTCGGCCCGCCGTTTACGCCGGGTTCGCCCTTGTCACGTATCCGGATACTCTGCCCATTGTCAATTCCGCCCGGAACGGATACCTGAATTTTCTTTCTCTTTGCCACAAATCCGCTTCCCCGGCATTCGCCGCATTTTTCCTTAATCATTTTCCCGGTTCCGTTACATTCCGGACAGGTCTGGACATTTTTCACCATGCCGAACAACGACTGCTGCGTAAATACGACCTGACCCTTTCCGCCGCACTTGCTGCACGTAACCGGGGAGGTTCCCGGCTTCGCCCCTGTTCCCTTACAGTTCGGACACGGATCCTTTAAGGTCAGATCCAGCTCCTTTTCGCATCCAAACGCTGCCTCCTCAAATGTAATCCGAACGCCTGCCCTGACATTGGCGCCTTTCATCGGTCCATTGTTTGCACGCCTCCGTCCACCGCCGAACAAATCACCAAAAATATCGCCGAAAATATCGCCCATATCACCGAAATCAAATCCGCCTGCCCCTCCGGCGCCTCCGTTTTCAAATGCCGCATGGCCAAACTGATCATATTGTCTTCGTTTATCCGGATCACTTAAAACCGCATAAGCTTCCGATGCCTCTTTAAATTTTTTTTCTGCCGCCGCATCTCCCGGATTCATGTCAGGATGGTATTTTTTAGCCAGCTGCCTGTATGCTTTTTTGATCGCGGAGTCATCTGCATTGCGCTCCACGCCTAAAACCTCATAATAATCTCTCTTTTCTGCCATATCTTATCCCTTCCTTCAATCGTTCGCCTCATCTACTGACAGTTGAGCTACTCTAACCGCGGTTTTAGGGACACATTATATAACATGCCCCTAAACACCGCGAATATCATACTGATATCTTTCTTATTTTTTCTTATGCTTCTTTATACCTCTTATACTTCCTTAAAATCACCGTCCACGATATCATCGTCCGGCGCGCTTCCCATATCCGGGCCAGGGCCTGCTCCCATATCCGGACCGGCACCGCCCGCTGCCTGCGACTGCTCATACATCTTCGCAAACACTTTCTGTGCGCTGTTCATCAGCTTTTCTTTTGCCGCCTTCATCTCAGATACCTGGTCGTCTGTCATCTCTTCTGCATTTGGATGTGCTTCCACTAATGCTTTCAATGCATTTAAGTCTGCCTCAACCTCTGTCTTGTCGTTGGCATCGATGTTATTTCCTACTTCCTCCAATGCCTTTTCCGTCTGGAATACGAAGGAATCTGCATCATTTCTTGTGTCGATTGCCTCTTTTCTCTTCTTATCCTGTGCCTCAAATTCCGCTGCTTCCCTGACTGCCTTATCAATTTCATCATCTGACATGTTGGAACCCGCTGTAATGGTAATGTGCTGTTCCTTTCCGGTTCCCATATCCTTTGCGGATACATTTACAATGCCGTTTGCATCGATGTCAAAGGTTACTTCAATCTGCGGAACACCCCTTCTTGCAGGCGGAATTCCGTCTAACCGGAACTGTCCTAACGATTTGTTATCGCGGGCGAACTGACGTTCTCCCTGTACAACATTGATGTCCACGGCTGTCTGGTTGTCTGCCGCCGTAGAGAAAATCTGGCTCTTCTTTGTCGGAATGGTGGTATTTCTTTCAATGAGCCTTGTTGCAACGCCGCCCATTGTCTCAATGGATAAGGACAACGGCGTAACGTCTAACAGAAGGATTTCTCCCGCGCCGGCATCTCCTGCCAGCTTACCGCCCTGAATGGAAGCGCCCAGCGCCACACACTCATCGGGATTCAGATTTTTGCTCGGCTCCTTTCCTGTCAGCTGTTTTACTTTGTCCTGTACGGCAGGGATACGTGTCGAACCTCCGACTAACAATACCTGACCAAGCTCAGAAGCCGTAAGTCCGGCATCATTCAGTGCATTCTGTACCGGTCCAGCTGTCATTTCTACCAGGTCGTGAGTCAGTTCGTCAAATTTTGCCCTTGTCAGATTCATGTCAAAATGCTTTGGTCCTTCCTGATTT
>CANOFI010000261.1 GCA_947565255.1 uncultured Lachnospiraceae bacterium | reverse complement strand
AGAGAGAATTGCTGTAATTTTTTTCATCGTAAAATATACAATTAAAGATTATGGTAAAAAAAGAGCAGTGACAGCAAGGCGGACACGGAATGTCAATTGCTGTTTTTTATAAAGGAAAAGACAAAGCGCCCCAAGTACAAAATAGTACAGAATCAGAATATACCATTTCGGAATTCCCGTTATCACGCTGGCTCCCGGCAATTTCCCGGTTATCGTACAAAGCTGTTCATACAAATCGAGCACCCAGAGAGAAGGCAGAATGAGCATTCTGGAAAGAGGAATCCAGACAAAACCTGTAAAAAGCGCACAGAGGCTTCCAAAAACAACAACCGGCAAAAGCGGCAGAACAAGACAGTTCAGAAAAATAGAATATGGACAGCACTCATAAAATGTGCATAAAAGCACCGGTATCGTTGCAAGCTGTATCGAAATGCCGGAGCAGCACCCTTCCAGCAGCGTGGCCCCTGTGCTTTTTAATTTTTTTGCAACTGCTCTTTTCCATAGAGCACTTTTCTTTGTTTCTTCTATTTCTCTTGTTTTTTTTGCTTCTTTTATTCCGTTTGCCTCTTCTTTTTCCTGTTTCATAAGCTCCGTTCTGAGCTGTCTGCCGCTTATGGGCAGCAGTTTTTCCACAGCCGGAAGAACAAGCACAATACCGAGAACCGCGCCCACGGACAACAAAAATCCTGCCTGGAACAAGGTATGTGGATTATCTGCCAAAATCCATAATACTGCCGCTCCAAGAGCTGACGGCAAATCATAACCCCGCCCTGCAACAGATGCGCCGACTGAAACCGAAAACATGATAAATGCGCGAACCGCCGAGCTTCCAAATCCCGTCATACAACCGTATAAAAATAAAACCGCCACACTGATTCCGCCGGCTGTCCGAAACGAAGCGCCCGTTTTCCTGAGCAGCTCATAAAGGCACATGCCGAGCATGGAAAAATGAAGCCCGGATATGACAAGAATATGGCTGATGCCGCTTTTCTGATATAATTCCTTAATTTCACTGTCCATCTGGCTTTTTTCACCAAGCAGCATCGCATAAAGGACGGACGCCTGCCTTTTGCCGATACGCTCCAGCTTTTCATGCAGCATGCTCCGAAACGAAAACAGGCCTTCTTTAAAAGTATCTTTTTTATGATTATTTTGGAGTATTGTGATCCGAAACATAGAAAAATCGATTTTCTGACTCTGATAATAAGACTTTGCATTGAATTGCCCGGGATTGGCCGCTTCCTCAAATAAAGAGACCGTACCGGTAAACTGAATCGTACTGCCGATAAAAATCTGCTCCTGCCCTTCATAGTATGCGATACAGTTCCTGCCCGGACCAATCCGGATAAAAAGAACCGTTTTTTCTTCTTTTTCCTGCCTTTCATAAACCGTACCGCTGTATGTCTGTACGCTCCCATCCTCCGGCAAAGGGGGCGGCGCCGTTTTATAAGCGCCCCACATCATTCCGGCGCACAGCCATACGGGGCAGAGCAAATACCACATAACGGCCCTTTGTTTTTTCTTCTGCACCCGGAAAAATGCTGTGGAAAAAACACAGGCCGCCAGTACGAGGCCTGCCTGAACTGCAACCGTGCCTTCTTTTATCACAATTCCCAGGGCAAACATTGCCGCCATCTGGCAAAGGGGACGTCCCCGCACATTCACTCCCCCTTTTCCTGCTCGATGATATCAAGATTCCGTTCAAAAATGGTGTTAAAGTTAATTCGCTCCACAAATGTCCGGTCCGTCACACCATTAATCGAAATCTGCACTTTATTGACTGTGGAAAGCTCGGCCAGCGAATTTACCACCGAATACACCTGAACATCCTCCGATACCTCATATTCCAGTTTTATAAATTCTTCATTAAAATTTACATAACAGATTCCGTCCTTCACGGAAACACTGAGCAGCTTTGTATTGGACGGCACCGTCGGATACAAATCCTTTCCTCCCGACGGCCCTTTGATGAGCTGCTCTATGACAACCTTCTCAAGCGGAATGCTCTGGTCATACACCACATTTTTTATTTTCTGCTTCAGCTGGTTTCCTTTTTCGTTTGCAAAATATAAAATAATATCTGCCTCTGCATATTCATTAATCTGACCGGAACTGTTATCGATAAAACTTTCTTCTTTCATCACGCCGATTAAGTTGCCGTTGCTGTCCGCTAATGGTTCCTCCCCCACATAAAATCCCACATAATCGACACCCCGTATCTGCACTAACGTTTTTACGTAGGCAGCGCGCATCAGAATTTCAGCCGTATTGGGCATTTTCTCATAAGCCGAATCAAATTTCAGACTTAAGGTATGCTCCTCCTCATTTAAATTATATTCCAAAAGCGTCACTTCTTGGGGTTTTGCCGCCTTATATTCCGTGGAATTCCCCCCGTTTTCCAGTTCGCCAAGAAATTCTTTAATTAATGCATCGGTGTCTGTTGATTTGACCTGATAGCCCTGCGCCACCACATTGTTTTCTTCGTTGTTTACATAATATATTTTATAGCCGCTTTTAATCTGTTCCTGTTCTGCCTTGGAACAGCCTGACAGACCAAAAAGCAGACAGACAAAAAGCAGCCATCTAATCTTTTTTTTCATATAACCTCCATTTTAACCAAATTCTGACTGCATAAGCACTCACGCTTATTGTACCACATAATTGAGGGGAATGCGTATCGTAAATGTCGTTCCTTTGCCCTCCTCACTGGATACCTGAATCGTCCCTCTGTGCAGAAGAACCGCGTTTCTTGCAATCGCAAGTCCAAGACCGGTTCCGCCGATTTCGCGGGAATGGGACTTGTCCACACGGTAGAAGCGTTCAAAAATAAATCCCTGTGACTCCTTTGGAATGCCAATTCCGGAATCTGCAACCGTAATATAAAAAAACTTGTGGTCCGCATTCAGCGCAACATGGACCCAGCCGTTGTCAATATTGTATTTGATCGCATTTTCCACAAGATTCGACACTGCCAGAGTCAGCTTTACCTCGTCCGCCTCTGCGCGGACCCGGCGGAAGCATTCCAACAAAAGCTCAATATTGCGCTTTGCGGCAATGGGCTGCAGCCGCTTCAGCGTCAATTCCAAAAACTCATTTAAGTCAATCATCTTAATGTTCACATCACTGGATGTCTTGTCCAGCCGGACTAAAGAAAGCAAATCTTCAATGATTTTTGACTCACGGTCAATTTCATCCACGATATCCGACATAAACTCCTGGTACAGCTCCACAGGCGCATTCTCCTGCATCATAAGGGAGTCCGCCAGTACCTTAATGGACGTCATGGGAGTCTTTAGCTCATGAGACACATTGGACACAAACTCTTTGCGCGTATCATCCAGAACCTTCATCCGGTCAATGAGCCGGTTCATGGAATGT
>CANOFI010000260.1 GCA_947565255.1 uncultured Lachnospiraceae bacterium | reverse complement strand
TCACCATTTACAACATACATGACATACCCCAGATAGTATCAATTGTCAAAGCCAAAATGTCAGAATCAGTTGTTTGCCTGGCGTTGTACGGCATGCTCGTCCTGAATATCGGGGCATATGCATATGGACTGATGATCGACCGGTACGGAATAGTGCCATACCGGTGGAATGAGATGTACATGCATAAAGTGTCGTTTTTTGACTTTTCAGGGAAATAATTGCAGGCAGGTCACACATCGGGCTTTGGAAAGGAGGTGAGAGGATGAAAAAATGGAAGGGTTTGCTGATTGGAGCAGCGATGTTAGCTGTATCGATTGTTCCGGTATTTGCAAATGTTGCTGTTGAATCGGTCAGCGACCAGGTAAGTGACTCAAAGCCATCTACGACAGATCCGGTTGCATTAAAAGGAGATGTGGATGGAGACGGCGAAATTAAGCTTAAAGATGCGCAGCTTGCATTAAAATTTTCGCTGAATCTGCTGGCGCCGACAGACAAACAAAAGGCCGCTGCAGATGTTGACGGAAACGGCAAAGTAGAGTTAAAAGATGCCCAGAAAATTTTGAAAGTGGCATTGAATCTTGCAACATTTTAGCATGAACAAAAAACTGCCGCGGACACAGTTGGAAAACTGTGAAAGCGGCAGTCTTTTTGCGTTATTTCTTTTTTTTCGCTATATTGGTAATAATGGCAATCGCGGCTACAACAACGAATGCAACAGTTATAATAATTTCTATATTTTCATACATAAGCCCACCTCCTCTTTTTGCGTTTTTTTATTTTTATTATATCGGTGTATTCAGGATTTGTCAAATTGGATTTTGTCAAAAATTTTAGATTATCACAAATGAAATTTTTATAAAAAGTTTTAATTGATATCCGCTCTCATTTGGACTATAATTTTTATGTAGGCTTGTATGTCAGGAAATATACAGGCGGTCAGTGCAAAAGCTGCCGCATTTTTTAAAAAGAGTATTTGTGTATATGGGAAGACTCAGAAGAAGGTGCCTAAGAAGAAAAGGACAGAAGGGATTGGAACAGAATGGAAAAAAATCTGTTAAAAAAACAACTGAAAATAGTATTTACCGGTGACAGCATTACCGATGGAAACCGATATAAGAAAAAAGACCAGCAATGGGATTTAAACCATCAGATGGGACATACATATGCCTATATTATCAACGGATTACTGGGCAGCCGGTATCCACAGCGGCAGTTTTCGTTTAAGAGCCGCGGTGTGTCCGGGAACCGCATTATAGATTTGTATGGAAGGTGTGAAACAGACCTGTTTCCATTAAATCCGGATGTGTTAAGCATTTTGATTGGTGTGAACGATGGGCCCGGAGAGCAGAATTATTTTCAGCCTGTGCGGAAGGAAAAATACGAGACGCTGTACGGCATGATGCTGGAGGAGGTGAAAACGCGCCTTCCCCAGTGCAGGCTTGTGCTTATGGAGCCCTTTGTATGCAATGCAGGCAGACTGCGCGAAGAGGGAAGCTATCCGGTCTGGAGAAAAGCCATGGAAGGCTATGGGGAATCCGTGCGAAAGCTTTCGGAGGAGTTCGGGGCAGTATTCATCCCGCTTCAGCGTATTTTTGATGAGCGCTGTCAGGAATGTGCGCCGGAATACTGGTGTTGGGACGGGGTTCATCCGACGGAAAACGGACACGGACTGATCGCGCTGGAATGGATTCGGTATTCTGCAAAACTGCTTGATATTGAAGCGTTTTGTTGACTTTTCTGTTATTATTAATTATGATATATTTATGAACATACACTGGATAACGGCAAAGGGCGTCTTATCTGCGCGGTTACAGCGAACCAGTACTGTGCTGTCAAAAGCCAGTGTAAGAAATGGGAGATAAAGAATATTATGCGGACAGACAGAAAAAAAAGGATTTGGACAGGAGTTTTGTGGCTGCTGATTCTTACGCTTTTTGCGGTCCAGGTTCCTGCAAGCGTCCATGCGCGTGAAACACGGACCGTGCGCGCGGCGTTTTTTCCGATGAAAGGATTTCATGAATATTCGGAGGAAGACGGTTACAGCGGCATGGATGTGGCATATCTGGATGAACTCAGCATTTATACAGGATGGAGCATCGAGTATGTGGAATGCGGCAGCTGGGATGAAGCGCTTTCCATGCTGGAAAAGCATGAGGTGGATTTGGTGGGGTCTGCGCAGTATTCGGAAGAGCGTGCCCAGATTTTTGACTATGCAAAACTATCCAGCGGGTATACGTTTGGATGTCTGTTTGTAGAAGAAGGCAGCAGCATTGCCTTTGAAGATTTTGACCAGATGAAGGATAAACGGTTCGGCGTGGTGGGAAGCTATATTCAGAAAAAGGCATTTCTGGACTATCTGGGCCGGAATGGGATCAGCAGTCCCAGCCTTCAGGAATATAAAACGGCGCAGGAACTTCAGGAGGCGCTCAGTGCAGGGCAGACGGATATAGCGGTCCATTCCCTGACGGAGGTTCAGGAGGGGCAGCATCTCGTTGGAAAATTTGCATATGAACCCTTTTATTATATAACATGGAAAGGGAACCATTCTCTGCTGGACGAGCTGAATATGGGAATTGAGCAGTTAAAGACAAATTCTCCGGCGCTGGAGGGGGAACTGATGTCTCTGTACTACGGCGGGCGCAGGGAAAATTTTGCGGTGCGGGAGTTGCAGTTTATCAGACAGAATAAAAAAATAAAGATTGGGTTTTACAAGGATACTCCGCCGCTTGCTTATATCAACAGGCAGGGAAAATATGACGGTATTTATCTTGAAATTTTGAGGGCAGTTTCTGAGAGAAGCGGAATCTCAATAGAATTCTGTCCGCTTGACCGGACCGAATACTGGAAGGAACTGCTTGCCAGGGGTGAAATTGATTTTTATGTGGGAGCCAGCAATGCGAAACCCGCAAAAAATAAAGATATAAAGCTGACAAGCTCCTTTATGCCATATAATACGGTCATCGTTTCAAAAAAAGAGTATACGCTTTCGGACAGGAAGGCGCGGATGGTACTGACAAAAGGCCGGACATACCTGGCTGACAGCATTGCTATAAAAGGAGATGTTGTTTACTGCGACAGTGCAAAGGACTGCTTAAAAGCGCTGGAGAATGAGGAAGCGGATATTACGCTTCTGAATACGATTGAGTACAACTATTATTCCAAAAATGAACGGTTTTCAAACCTGATTGAGTGGGAAAATTACAGATATCAGACGGGGACAGTGCTGGCTGCTTCCCAAAATGTGGATTCCGCCATGTTTCATGTTATGAATAAAGCCCTTCATTTCGTTACGGACTCTGAAAAAGAGGCGGTTATCAACCAATATATGAATCTTCCCTTGCAAACACAGATTGATACTGCTCTAACCCAAACCTGCGCACAAACA
>CANOFI010000259.1 GCA_947565255.1 uncultured Lachnospiraceae bacterium | reverse complement strand
AAGCACAGACGAGACCTATGAAGCACTGGTGCAGTATATCGAAAGAAGGCTGCAGGAGGATGCAAGATTCCATAAAAAGCTGTTCGAGTATATGATAGAGGACAATCAGATTTCCGGAAAACAGATTTGCCTGATTCTGTATGACCAGGGAGTTCTGCCATATGATGAGGGAACCATATCGAATTTAAGAAACGGCGTAACCAGTGCTTATGATTTTATATTAAGCAAAATTAACAGCTTGGAGATTACTCCGGCGCAGCTTGCTTTAGACCCCTGCTCCGGTTCCTGTACAGTTACGGACGTGAACACCGGAGAGGTTCTTGCCATGGTGACCTATCCAAGCTACGACAACAACCGTCTGGCGAACAGTGTCGATTCGCAGTATTACAGCAGGCTTTTGGATGATTTGTCAAAACCGCTGTATAACAGGGCAACACAGGAGCGGAATGCGCCGGGATCTACCTTTAAAATGGTGTCTTCTGCATGCGGACTTTCAGAGGGTGTGATAACAACCGGGGATCAGATTCATGATAAGGTGAAGTTTGAGGCAATCAATCCGCCGCCGCACTGCTGGTCCTCCACCGGGCATGGCTCTATAAATGTCACACAGGCAATCGAGCATTCCTGTAACTATTTCTTTTACGAGGTCGGATACCGGCTCAGCGCAGTGAACGGTGTCTATACGCCGGATACCGGAATTTCGAGATTGACAAAATATGCAAAATTATTTGGACTGGGGGATAAAAGTGGTGTGGAAGTGACAGAGTCGCAGCCTCAGATTGCAGACGAATATCCGGTCACTGCGGCGATTGGACAGAGTAACCATAACTTTACGTGTGTGCAGCTTGCCAGGTATGTTACGGCTGTCGCAAACAGCGGGCATTGTTATAATTTAAGTCTGTTAGACAAAGTGATGGATTCCAATGGCAATCTGGTGAAGGATTTTACGCCCGATATTTACAGTGAAATTGAGTTGCCGGACAATTTCTGGAGTGCGATTCACCAGGGGATGCGGGCGGTAGCACTGCGAACGGATTCCCTGAAAAACAATCCGGCAAATATAGCGGGAAAAACCGGAACGGCGCAGGAGAACAAGCTTCGCCCGAATCATGCCCTGTTTGTTGGGTATGCGCCGTATGAATCCCCGCAGATTGCATTTGCCGTAAAAATTGCAAATGGGTATACTTCTGCGAATACAGCGGAGGTTGGAGGGGATATAGTAACCTATTACTATAAACTTCCGGGATACGAACAGTTACTGAATGGTGTGGCGTCTTCACCGAGTTCGGCAACAATCGTAGACTAAATAAAAGGAGAGAGATTATGGGCCAGTCAGTAGTAATCAAAAAAAATAAGTTTGGGATAGCAGTTGTCTTAGACAAACAAGTTACATATGATGAGATAAAAAATGAGGTTGCTGAGAAATTCAGACAGTCTTCCAAATTTTTTAAGGATGCAGAGATTGCAGTATCTTTTCAGGGTATGGAGCTAGACCAGGTACAGGAAAATGAATTGGTTAACATAATTGAAGAAAATTCCAGCCTTAAGATTATGTGTATTGTGGATGAAGACAAGGAAAGAGAAGCCATTTTTAAAAAGGCGATGGATGAGCGGGATACGCCGGATAACGTACAGGGCGGGCAGTTTTATAAGGGAACCCTGCGTTCCGGACAGCTGCTGGAGTCTGATACAAGCATTATTATACTTGGAGATGTTAATATTGGAGCAAGGGTGGTCGCAGCGGGGAATGTGATTGTGCTTGGTATGCTGCAGGGAACCGTGTATGCCGGTGCCAATGGAAATGTGAATGCATTTGTTGTTGCATTGGACATGGACCCCATACAAATACGAATTGCAGAGATTATGGCACGAAAAGCGGATGAAATTGTAAAAAAAGGAAAACGGTTTTCCATCCGAAGGCAGAATAATTTGGTGGAACCGCAGATTGCATATGTACAGGAGGACAATATTTATATTGAGCCGATTACAAGGGAAGTGCTGCAGGATATGCCTTTCTGAGTTTTTGCGGTGTGCGGTTGATAGTTGCGAAACTCTTTCCCGGAACAATGACATTTCGACAAAATCAGCAGATTATTTGGTGTAAAATGTGAAAAAAGAAGAAGCCACAGCGGATGGAAGTTTTGTCTGTGATGCATTATAAAGAATATGGAGGAACAAATATGAGTGAGGTAATTGTAGTAACATCAGGAAAAGGCGGGGTTGGAAAGACGACAACATCTGCGAATGTAGGAACCGGGCTTGCGAAACTGGGCAAGAAGGTAGTACTGATTGATACGGATATCGGTCTTCGGAATCTTGATGTTGTAATGGGGCTGGAGAACCGGATTGTATACAATCTGGTAGATGTTGTAGAGGGAAACTGCCGTGTGAAACAGGCATTGATTAAGGACAAGCGTCTTTCAGAAAATTTATTCCTGCTTCCATCTGCACAGACAAGAGACAAAACCTCAGTGAGCCCGGAACAGATGAAGGAATTAATCGGTAAGTTAAGGGAAGAATTTGATTACATAATCCTGGATTGTCCTGCCGGAATTGAGCAGGGATTTAAAAATGCCATTGCAGGTGCCGACCGCGCATTAGTTGTGACAACACCCGAGGTGTCGGCAATCCGTGATGCCGACCGCATTATCGGGCTGTTAGAAGCGGCGGAAATCAGACGTTCCGACTTGATTGTGAACCGTCTGCGCGTGGATATGGTAAAACGGGGGGATATGATGTCGATCGACGATGTGGTGGAGATTTTGTCGATACCGTTGATTGGCGCCGTACCGGATGATGAAAATATTGTTGTTTCGACAAACCAGGGTGAGCCTCTGGTCGGGAATGACACGCTGGCCGGACAGGCTTATATGAATATCTGTCACCGGATTACCGGAATCGAAGTTCCTTATCTTGATTTAGAGTCCAGGAAAGGATTATTCAAGAAGCTTGGCAACATGTTCAAGAAAAATTAAGGAGGGTGACACAATGGGTTTGATGGATTTCTTTAAGAAAAAAAATTCAGGTGAAGTGGCAAAAGACAGAATTAAACTGCTGCTGATTTCTGACCGAGCAAATTGTTCACCGGACATTATGGAGAACATAAAGGCAGATATCATCAAAGTGATATCAAAATATATGGAAATTGATACAGAAGGACTGGATATTCAGATTACGCAGACAGAATCGGAGGGTTCCAATGGAAATGTTCCCGCATTGTGCGCGAATATTCCAATTCTTGAGATGCACAATGGTGCGCCAAAAAAAGAAAAGAGCAATTAGTGTATATTTTGCCGGCAGCTTGGAGGGTTGACATGTTAAGACGATATCATATCAGGGATTATAAATTTAATATTATTATTACGGTGTTAGGTCTGCCTGATCTTTTGTTAAATTC
>CANOFI010000258.1 GCA_947565255.1 uncultured Lachnospiraceae bacterium | reverse complement strand
ATAGAACCAGAACCAAAGCAAGAGAAACCACATTCCACCCAAAAGCGGAAAGTCCCGCCGAGACAACCAGAACAACGATAATTGCATCCATACTTTTCAGCATATCCCTCACACGTTTTGCAATTCCGCTTGTAAAAGAGGTATTGGAAACCCCGTCCATAGAGCCGAAGGTCTCAAAAAATTCTTTTTCATAAGCATTCGAAGCCTTGTCAAATTTTGCAAATATGGCATTGTACTGCGGTTCCTGTCCCAAAATCGTCCGGTAAAGAGACGGTGTCATATAAATGTAATGCATAAAATAATTTTCGCTCACGGCAGAAATTTTTACTTTTCTCTGGTCCGTATCGCTGATTTTTAACGTGATCTCGTCCCCGGCGGAAACGTCAAGAAGTGTGGCCAGCTTTTCTGTTATAATAATTCCGTCATCCGAAAGCGTCCATTTTTCTTTTGTTTTTCTATCCTGCAGATTCATATAGGAAGACCATTCTTTTTCATTCTGCGGCACGATGAGATAGCTGCTCTTTGTCGTTTTTCCATTTGCCACATCCATTGAAGTTTCATATGCATACATACATTCCTTTGTTTCTTCCTGCAGCATTTGAAAAAGCTGTGTTGTATCCTTTGTCTCATCTAAAAGAATACTCGCATCATACAGACAAACCTCCCCGAACTGCAGTTCACCTATGGATACAACGGAATCCTTTAATCCGAATCCGACCAGCAAAAGCGCCGTACATCCTCCCACACCGAATATCGTCATAAAAAAACGTTTTTTATAACGAATCAGGTTGCGCACAGTCGCCTTTTTTGAAAAACTGAGCCGCTTCCACACAAACTGCATCCGCTCCAGAAACACCCGTTTCCCATTTTTCGGCGCCTGGGGACGCATGAGCTGCGCCGGCACCAAAAGCATCTCCTTATAACACGCCAGCATCGCTGCCCCAGTCGTGCAGAAAATCGCCACAAGCGCCGAAGTAAACGCATAATCTGCCTGTAAGGGTGATAAAACCTCCGGCAGGTTATTATACAAAATTGCATAGGCTGTTATAATGACTTTGGGCAGAACATGCTGTCCGATTAATACACCGAACACACTCCCGATAACTGCCGCGCTGCATCCATACAAAATGTATTTCGCGGCAATCGCCAGTTTCGTATATCCCAGCGCTTTTAATGTACCAATCTGCGTGCGTTCCTCCTCCACCATTCTCGTCATCGTCGTCAGGCTCACGAGCGCCGCCACAAAAAAGAAAATAAGCGGAAAAACCTCTCCGATGGCGCCAATGCGGTTGGCATCCTGCCCATATTCTGCATATGTCTGAATGGAATCGCGGTCAAACACATACCATTCCCCATTGAGGGTTTCAATCTTTTTTTGTACATCCTGTACAAGCTGTTCATACTCTTCTGAATAACATAGCAGCTTTTCCGCACCATTTACTTTCACGAACGTTTCCGTATACAATTCGTCGCTGTCTGATGAAAACGGGTCACTCCGGATGCAGAACGACTCCTGGGGCACCAGAATAAACCCTGCCATACTCCCGTTGCCAATCGCTGCCGTATGGCGGTCCAGCGATAAATAATACGGATAGGTCGCAAATCCCGTAATTGTGTATTCTTCATTTTTCAAAAAAGCCGCAAGCGGCATCCCATCTCCCGGCTTCAGCTGTATTTTATCCCCGATTTGAAAGCCCTGCTGCTCTAATTTGGTGTCTAGGACACATTCGTTTTCTTTCTGCGGCAGTCTTCCCTTTTTTATGGAGGGCTGGTTTAATTTCGGCTGGACAGACATCACTTTCACAGCCAGCTGTTCCTCTTTTCCCTCACAGAATACTTCCTTCGTATATGCCCCTTCCGCCACGTCCACGTCCGGAACTGATGCAATTTTATGAATATCCTCCTTCGTCATTCCGGAAGCGCTTACAATACGCAGATCCCACAAATCCACCTGGTCAAAATAGTGATCCGCCGATAATTCCATATCCGGTCTGCATGCACGCACTCCGGCAAAAAAAGCCACTCCGAGCGTCACAATGAGCACAATGGATAAATAGCGCATTTTCGTCTTGTACAGACTTTTGAAAAATTCCTTTCTTAATTTTTTCATATGCCACCTACCATTCTATTTCATCCGGGGAAAGCGGAGACGCATTTACCATACTTTTTCCCGCCTGCCCGTTCTTTATTTTAATGACGCGGTCTGCCATGGGCGCAATTGCCTGGTTATGCGTGATAACTATCACCGTTTTCTTTTTTGACCTGCAGGTATCCCACAGCAGTTTTAAAATTGCTTTTCCTGTCTGGTAATCCAGAGCCCCTGTCGGCTCATCACAGAGAAGCAGCTTTGGATTTTTGGCAAGGGCTCTCGCAATGGCAACCCTCTGCTGCTCCCCGCCGGAAAGCTGTGCCGGGAAATTATCCATTCTCTCTTTCAGACCCACCTCCTCCATGACGCCTCTGGCATCCAGACTGTCTTTGCAGATTTCGAGGGCAAGCTCTACATTTTCAAGGGCAGTGAGATTCTGCACAAGGTTGTAAAACTGGAATACAAACCCGACGTCCTCCCTGCGGTATTCCGTTAACTGCCTGCCACGGTATGCGCTGATTTCCTTTCCGGCAACAAGCACCTGTCCGCTGTCACAGGTATCCATGCCTCCTAAAATATTCAGCACGGTCGTTTTTCCCGCGCCGCTCGGACCCATAATTACGACAAATTCTCCCTCTTCCACCGCAAATTCCATATGGTCCACGGCATGAATGGATATCTCTCCCATCTGATATGTTTTACAGACATCTTTTAATTCGACAAATGCACCCATAACTTTCTCCTATCGCCTTGCTATTTTCCAAATAATGTGATATGATTCTGAATAAGTTTTACAAATGCGGATTTTGTTTCCGCAGACAGAAAGGATTATCATGCGAAAAGTTCAGTTAAGCCGGCTAAAACACAGTTATCTTCTGTTATATCCCCTTTTGTATATGGCATGCTTTCTCTGGCTGGAGAAGCACATCAGGCCGGTACATATCATTGAAGTCCCTCTTGATTCGCACATTCCCTTCTGTGAATTTTTTATTCTGCCCTATTATACTTGGTTTGCCTACGTTGCTGTAACAGCCGCCTTCTTTTTCTTTTTCGTGAATCTGGAAGATATGTACCGGTTTTATCTGCATCTTTTTCTGGGAATGACAATTTTTCTCGTTGTGTCTGCCCTGTTTCCCAATGGGCTGGCACTGCGCCCGGAATCCTTTCCGCGAGATAACTTCTGTACCTCCATGGTAAAAGCATTGTATGACACAGACACACCAACAAACGTGCTGCCCAGCATTCACGTGTATAATTCTATCTGCGTACACATTGCAATTGCAAACAATGATTCCCTGAAAAACAAAAATAGTAAATGGAGGTGCAATGCACACATGGCTCGTATCAGTGG
>CANOFI010000257.1 GCA_947565255.1 uncultured Lachnospiraceae bacterium | reverse complement strand
GGAACGGAAAACGAAGGCATCTTTTTGTTTCTTTGCTTGTTTTCCGCTGCCGTTATGCTCTGGAACCATCTGCTTTTGCAACACCGTTTACAGGAGGTCTGACGAATGAACGCATATATCGAAATCGAACATGTGACGAAACAATTTGGAGCCGACAAAGTGTTATCGGACATAAACGTCACGATGGAAAAAGGAAACGTGTATGGTTTTGCCGGAAACAACGGCTCCGGCAAAACGGTCCTTATGAAATGCATCTGCGGCTTTCTCCCCGTCACAAAAGGGACCATCCGGGTCGGCGGCAGAGTCATTGGCATGGAAATTGATTTTCCCGAAAGTCTCGGCGTTATTATTGAGACGCCGGGCTTTCTGCCCAATCTCAGCGGCATGAGAAACCTGCAGGTCTTAGCGGATTTAAACCGCAGAATCGGAACCGAGGAGGTCCGCTTCGCAATCAGGCAGGTCGGGCTTTCCCCCGATTTAAAAAAGCCGGTGGCCGCTTATTCCCTTGGCATGCGGCAGCGCCTTGGCATTGCGCAGGCCATTATGGAGGACCCTGAATTTTTAATTCTGGATGAACCGTTTAACGGACTGGATAAGCATGGTGTCGCAGATATCCGGGCACTTTTGCTTAATTTGAAAAAACGCGGAAAAACGATTATTCTGGCGAGCCATAACAGCGAGGATATCCGTATTTTATGTGATAAAGTGTATGAAATGGACGGAGGTGTCATGAAAGAAGTATGAAACGACTATTATCTGTAATTTTATCTATATTATTTGTGATTTTATGCTGTATTCCATTGCCGGCAAAAGCAGAGGATGCACAGAAAAAAAACGAACAACCGACAACGGGAGAGGATTTCGAGAAAAAATCTGCCGGACATCCTGAGGAAAATCAGGAAGACAATGCCAACGATACAGGGGAGGAACCCGCAGCCGCGCCGCAATTTCAGAACGGCACACTCCCGGCTGGCGCACCGTCTGAAAACGGAATATCTGACCCGGCGCAGCCGCAAGCACAGGAAGCTTCTTCTCCCTCTTCCCCTGTGCCGGAAGAAACCCAGCCGGTTACGCACCAGCCCCGGCTTCTTGTCACACACAGTCTGGCAAATCAGAGCGTGCTTGCGGGAAGCGCTACAAACTGGACTGTTACCGTAAAAAACTGCAGCAAGACAGAAGCCATTGAAAATATAAAAGTCACGCTGGCAATGGACGGGCAATCGATTACTCCTGAAAAGTCCTCCTGGTATTTTGAAAAAATAGACGCCGGCAAAACGGTTGATTTATCCCAAACAATTGCAGTTGGAAAGAAAGCGCCGGAAGAACCCGTACCGGTGCAGTTTCAATTTGAATATGAAGATAAACAGGGCGTGGCATATACCTGTACAGAATCGATTTTTATTTCCATCCGGCAGGAACAGCAGGCAGAGCTTGCCAACCTTACGTTTCCTGAAAACGCTTACACTTCGGATACGGAACCGCTTACATTTCAAGTGTACAATACGGGACTTTCCACCCTTTATAATGTACGGGTATGCGTGACAGGCGCCGGACTTTTCCCGACAAAGGATTTGTTTCTCGGCAATATGGAGGCGGGCGCTTCCGAAGACGGAGAAATCCCTGTTTTTATCGGCACTCTGGATATGAATGAAAACGGGGAGGCATCCGGTGAAACGGAAAAGTACGGAGAAACTACCGCAAAAATCGTATTTTCTTATGAAAACGAGCATGGGGAACGAAAGGAACAGACGATGGAAATCGGCACGCAAATTAAAAAACCGCAGCAGGTGCAGCTGAAAGTGGAAAAAAAAGCGCCGAAAACAAACCAGTGGTGGATTAGCAGTATCATTCTCGGCGCCCTTGTACTCCTTGCTGCCATTGCCCTTCTGTATCTCCGGCTCAGACAGTTCAAAAGGCGGGTGGCATTCTATGAAAAAGCATAATTATTATAAAGATGTGGTTTTATGTCTGATTATTATACTGCTCATGGCAGCAGTGCAAACGAAAATCAAACAATGCCAAAAGGAACAGAAACGGTATCACTTTACCGCTGCGTCACAGACCGCCTGGACAAAAAGGGATGTCGCACAATTAAAAAAACTAAATGGCATTTTAAAATTTGAGCCGGTCGCCTCCGTCAACGCAGTGATAAAGCTGGGCGGTTATACGCTGGAAACAGAGCTAAAGGGAATTTGTCTTAATGAGTATCCAATCCGGCTGCAGTCATCCGAACATACGTACGAGCTTGGAAATACGCCGCTTCTTTTTATCGGAAAAGACTGCCTTGCCTCTTTTGCGGACGCGCATGGAAATGCCCCTGCAAAAAGCGAGCTTGCCTCGTGGACCAAAAACTACCCGACGCTTACCCTGACCATTACCGACGATGCGGGAAATGAGAAAAGTGCCCGTATTGGAGGAATATTAAAGGAACCCTGCGGGTTTGTATGTATGGAACAGACGCAGATGCAGGCGATATGGGGACGCGATATCAAGATGAACGAGGGCTATATCGAGATTCAGGGGTATCAGAATATGAAGCACGCAAAGGAAGTATTGGAAGGCTGCGGCATTGCCTGTAACTGAAACAGGGAGTTTACAGAAAAAAGGCGGAATCAAATGATGGGATATGCTGCTGCACGGAACTGCCTGGAAGCATTGTTCACTCAAAAGATCCAGAGTGTGTCTGGCGTGAATGAATTTACAGACACGCTCTGGAGTGCTGACTACCAGATTTCCTGGGCGAAACTTATTTACTGACAGTATCTGTATCTGAAGCACTTTCTATCAAACATCTATCATATGAAAAATATACAAAAAGTACAATTATTTTTTCATGGTCCGTCCCAATCCGATTTTTACCTTTTCGGCATCTCGAATCCGGCAAGGGCCCTATTCAGATAATCATTAAACGGCTTCATTATCCGGAAACACTCTGCCGCCTTTACCAGAAAGGCATCTGCATCGTTCAGTTCTCCGTCTTTCAGGGGGTATTCCAGATACCAGCTCTTAAATTTTAAATAGTGCGCCTGCGGATGTTCTTTTTCATATCCGGCAGGGACATTTTTTAATGCGGTTCCCTGTACGGCAAACCGCGTTTCAAATTGCGGCTCATGGATGATTTTTTCCCATTCCTCCCCGTTTTGGACAATATAATCCCGTATCCTTTTTGTCGCATCCTTAAACATATCCGCAAACAGGCCGCCGCCCAAAAAGGACTGGTCGCCAGGCTTTACCATAATATAATATCCAACAGGCACCGGCAGCTTCCCTTTCGCAGAGATATGGGCGCGAAACGCCGGGTTATAGGGGGATTTGTCATGGCTGAACCGGGTATCCCTTACAATCTTAAAGGTGAGCTCCTTTGGATTGTTATGGAGAATGCTGCTGTCAAATTTCCCGATTTCTAATAACAAAGCCTGAAGCAGCGCTTCAAACTCGGCAT
>CANOFI010000256.1 GCA_947565255.1 uncultured Lachnospiraceae bacterium | reverse complement strand
CTACATATTTTATGCCACAATAAAGCTGCTGCAAAATGCCCTGTACACACAATATATTGTATATACCACACGATATTGTGGTCCCAATATTGGTATACCGGCTGTCTTTGCAGCAGCTTCACCAGCAAAGCTTATTTACAGCGGAAGCTTGCGCACTCTGTGCCATGGCAGCTGCACACATCTCTTCCCGCTATCCCAATGTGCTCCGCATCACAGTAGCAATCTTCATTATAAATGCAGTTTTTCGCATCACAGGCAACATTGGTTGGTTTTTTTGCCTCCTCCACCTCGCTGATACTTGTATCGCCTTTTTTCTCAGCAAAGCTTTTGCAGCAGGTGTCTTCCGTAACCTTAGCAGATGGACCGTCTACATGAATATTACTTCTGCAGCAGCTCTCATCCTTATTATAGGTACAGTTTTTTACAGAACAATCTAAATTCGTCATAATCATACCTCCTGAAACTGAAACTCTTTGTGATTTCAATGAATGTTCCCGGAAATAGTATGTCCCGCACGAACTTTTTTTATTCGATTCCCCAATTATTATATTTTATATGCAACTTTTCCGATATGCAGCATTGCCAATATACAACATTATCAATATAGTGCATTACCAATGTGTAGCATTACCAATATACTGCGTTACAAATATACTGCGTTACCAATGTACTGCATTACCAATGTTCAACATTACTGATATACTACATTACCAATATGCAACATTAGCAATATACTTCATTAACAATATTCTGCATCACCAATTTTTTCCATATTTAATCGTTTTGAGAGTTCTGCAACAACCGCCAGACAGACGTATAGACAGCAGCGCAGTCCGCCACTTTTCAAAGCACGCCCGCCTGGTTTGCTGACCTGATAAAATTTAGGATTCCACCTCAATTTTGCGGATTTCCTTCGTGCGGATTTCCTTGCAGATATCATCGATAAATGCCTGTAAGGGCTTTTGTCCTTCATCACCTAAGAAACGACTTCTCACAGACACAACCCTGTCCTCCTCTTCCTTCTGTCCGACAACAAGCATATACGGAATGCGGCTCTTTCTCGCCTCACGGATTTTATAACCAATTTTTTCACTCCGGTTATCCACCTCCGCTAAAATGCCGTTTTTCTTCAGCTCTGTAAGAACCTCAGCTGCGTATTCCTGATATTTTTCTGAAATGGGCAGTACACGCACCTGCTCCGGACAAAGCCAGGTCGGGAACATGCCCTCATACTTTTCAATCAGCCATGCCAGCGTTCTTTCATAACAGCCCATGGACGTTCTGTGAATAATATAAGGACGCTTTTTTTCGCCGTTTTTATCTACATAGTACATGTCAAACTGCTCCGCAAGCAGAGCATCCCACTGGATGGTAATCATGGTATCTTCCTTGCCGTATACATTTTTCGCCTGGATATCGACCTTAGGGCCATAGAAAGCGGCTTCTCCCACACCCTCATAAAACGGAATCTCCAATTCCTCCAGAACCTGCCGGATGCTGTCTTCCGTCTGCTTCCACACTTCAGGCTCGCCGATATATTTTTCACGGTCATCCGGGTCCCATTTGGAGAGACGATAGGTTACGTCCTCCTCAACTCCCAGCGTTTTTAAGCAATATCTTGCCAGGGCAATGCAGTTTTTAAACTCTTCCACCATCTGTTCCGGCGTTACAATCAGATGTCCCTCGGAAATGGTAAACTGGCGCACACGCGTTAAGCCGTGCATTTCTCCGGATTCCTCATTCCGAAACAGGGTGGAGGTTTCCCCGTAGCGCAGCGGAAGATCGCGGTACGATTTCTGGCTCGCCTTATAAATATAATACTGGAACGGACAGGTCATCGGACGCAGCGCGAATACCTCCTTATCCTGCTCCTCATCTCCCATAACAAACATCCCATCCGTATAATGGTCCCAGTGTCCTGAAATTTTATACAGGTCACTTTTTGCCATCAGCGGCGTCTTTGTCCTTACATAACCCCATTCATTATCCTCTAAATCCTCAATCCAGCGCTGCATCGTCTGGATGATTTTTGCACCCTTCGGCATCAGAAGCGGAAGTCCCTGGCCAATTACGTCCACTGTCGTAAACAGCTCCATCTCACGCCCTAATTTGTTGTGGTCACGCTTTTTCACATTTTCTAAATATTCCAGATATTCATTCAGTTCTTCCTTTTTGGAAAATGCAGTTCCGTAAATACGGGTCAGCATCTGGTTTTTTTCACTTCCGCGCCAGTAGGCACCGGACGAAGAAATCAGCTTGAATGCCTTGATATTTTTCGTGCTCATCAGATGCGGGCCTGCGCAAAGGTCTGTAAATCCTTCTCCCTGGCTGTAAAAGGATATTTCTGCATCCTCCGGCAAATCCTGTATCAGCTCCACTTTGTAAGGCTCTCCCTTTTCTTCCATAAACTGAATGGCTTCCTGCCTTGGGAGCGTAAAACGCTCTAGCTTTGCGCCTTCTTTTATGATTTTTTTCATTTCTTTTTCAATCGCATCCAAGTCCTCCCTTGAAAAAGACTGGCACTCAAAATCATAGTAAAAACCGGTATCAATGGAGGGACCTATTGCCAGCTTTGCCTGCGGATAAAGCCTTTTAACGGCTTCTGCAAGCACATGGGACGTTGTGTGGCGAAGCGCCGCCAGCCCCTTTTCATCCTTTGCCGTAAGAATATTTACCTGTGCATCTTCATCAACCATCGTACGCAGATCCACAACCTCGCCGTTTAATTCACCGGCACATGCCATTCTTGCCAGACCTTCACTAATATCATCTGCAATGTCAAACACAGACATTGGCTGTCCGTATTCTTTTTTCGTTCCATCCTTTAATGTTATAATCATATTTTTCTCCTTTCTGCCGCAATCGGACAGGGAAAAGCCATCTTCCCCTGCCGCTGTACGGGATGCATGCTGCACAGCCGCAAATTTCATTACATGCCTCTGCGCATAAAAAAACCTGCATATACATTCATATATGCAGGGACGAGTTCATTTTTACCCGCGGTTCCACCCGGCTTTTTTGTCATACCTGCCAAAGGCAGGGCTTACAAAACCACTCATTGGCTGTAACGGCGCCACCGGACCGGATTGGGGCCACTCCGAGGTAGTTTTCAAATGCTTCCGGATAAGATACTTCCAGCAGCTGCATCTCTCTCTGAAACCTTCCCGCATTTTACTCTTCTCATCAACGTGTTAACCTATTATTTATAATGCATTACAATAGAATAATTATAGCCCACTCCTTTTGAAATGTCAATCATTTTTTCATTTCTGTTACCTTATATAAAATAACAGAAATAATTGCTCATGAAATAGAAGCAAAATAAAAGCAGCGATATACAGAATGTACAAAAACCAGATTTTTCTATTTTAAAGCTGCCTGCAGTTTTTTTGATATTTTAATTTAATATCTTTAATGACCAGCTGCCTGATCAGGGAACGATATTT
>CANOFI010000255.1 GCA_947565255.1 uncultured Lachnospiraceae bacterium | reverse complement strand
CAAAGGGTATCATCTGACCAGCATTGTTTTGGGGCAGTACAGAAAAAACAGATTCACTTCATAAACATTCCGCCGAAGGTTTTTCATGAATCTGCAAATGTTTCAGGGTGAAATACGTGAGATTTTGCGGCTTACAGGTGCCCTTGCTGCAAAAACAGACTCAGCAGGCATGCTTTAGCAGCACCTGTCTTTCATTCCTGTAATGAATATAGAAGGAGGCTTACAAGACAATTATGCATCGCACAACCGATATAAAAAAAGAACGTTCTGCGCCGACAATGAAGGACGTGGCAGGCGAGGCAGGCGTCGCCCTCGGCACCGTCTCCAAGGTCGTCAACGGCCTGCCCGTGGGGGAAGCTTACCGCATCCGCGTGGAGGAGGCGATTCAAAAGCTGGGCTACCGCGTCAACAGCTACGCGCAGGACCTGAAATCAAACAAAACCTACACTGCCGCACTCCTGCTCCCAAACACGCAGGCCCCTTTTTTTGCGGCCCTCGCCTACCAGGTCAATCTCGCACTTTTAAAGCGGAGCTACCGGATGCTCCTGTGCTGTACCGATTTTGATTCCGGCCTGGAGCAAAAATATGTGGAACTGGCAAGACAGCAAAAGCTTGACGGCATTATCGGACTGACCTACAACCCGGATCTGGTCGTTGACGAGAGCATCCCATTCGTGTCCATCGACCGTCAGATCGGCGCGAACATCCCATGTGTGGCCAGCGACAACTTTGCCGGAGGGCAGCTCGCCGCCGAAAAGCTCGCCGACTTCGGCTGCAGAAACGTGGCGTTCCTGCGCATCGGCTCCTCCCTCAGCAACGAGCCCAACAAGCGCAAGTCGGGGTTTGAAAACGGCTGCCTTGCACGGGGCTTGAATTATGAGATGAAAATATTGAACGACGGCGATTCCCTGGACGAGTTTGAGCTGTTTTTCCGGAACTACCTGAACGAGGGAAAGCTGGCGTTTGACGGCCTGTTCTGCGTGACGGATAACCTCGCGTATTCCGTCATAAAGATATTGGAAAAGCTTGGACAGAGGGTTCCGCAGGACGTGCAGGTCATCGGCTATGACGGTACGCGGATGTTTGGGAGTCAGGACTATATATGCTCAACCATCGTGCAGCCCCTCTCCGACATTGCGGAAATGTGCGTGGATCTGCTCCTGCAGGAGAGCCGGACGCAAAAGCCGCCGCTCATCTGCCTGCCCACCACTTACGCTTACGGAGGAACAACACGGGAACCGACTGAG
Organism: uncultured Lachnospiraceae bacterium; assembly: GCA_947565255.1. Taxonomy (GTDB): domain Bacteria; phylum Bacillota; class Clostridia; order Lachnospirales; family Lachnospiraceae; genus JAAVZI01. The sequence continues at coordinate 2,211 of CANOFI010000255.1, read as the reverse complement.
CCGGAAGAAAATGGCATCTGATAAGTAAAGCTACATATATATAATTTCAGGAGGAATCCCATGCGCATTTACACATATCACAATCACCACACAGAAAAGAACCGGCGGACAAAAAGAAAAAAGCCTGCCGCACGCATTTGCGCCGCACTCGTTCTTTGCATCCCGCTTTTGCTGACAGGCTGCGCCTCACCTGCTTCCCTGAAAGAAAAGGAGCCCCTCGAAAATGTCTCCGCGCTGACCGTCGGAAGCAGCCTTGCAGTCAAAAACATCGACCAGAGCTATACACTCACCGCGAACAACAGCACGCTTGCCGCGGACGGGCTCTTCTACGTATCCTGGGGACTCGGCGGACACGAGCCCTTCGAGAACAGCGACGGCGAGACGGTGGAGCTCTACGACGCGAACCTCTATCTTCTTCTGGGCGAATCGAAAACATCCGCAGCCGCCCAGGAAAATACCGCACTGTGGATGGATGCGGCCGGGACAAACTACGACATTGTAAATACGGAGGATATCTCCTGCAACGGTCAGGATTACACGCTCATTACATACAACCTTACCGGCGGTGAAAACCCGTACAGCAGGGGCATGTCCGTCTTTGCCACCCACGACACCGCCTCCGTATGCGTAGAGCTGACCTGCCGGGATTATTTTGCGGACGACTTAAAAACGATTCTCACAGACTTTTTAGAAAACTGTTCTTATATCACGGAGGAGGAATAACCATGGCTTTGTTTTCTTTTGATCGGCAGCTGAACGGGACCGGCGAGCGGCTGAGCGGATATGCCCGCTTTCGCGAATTGCTCGGCCGGGACTTCAAGCGGTTCTTTCTTGTAAACCTGCTCACCCTGACGGGCCTCCTGCCGTTTTTCCTCGGCGTCCTCTACGCCCTGCTCTCGTCAAGCATCCTCGTGCTCATCCCCGCCTGCGTCATCGGCGGAATGCTTGCAGGGCCGTTTCTCTCCTGCACGTACGATGCCGTATTTCGCAGCCTGCGGGACGCCCCCGGCGGATGCATGGAAAATTTCAGACGCGCATGGAGACAGAACTGGAAGGCATCGCTTCTCCCCGGCATCCTTTTCTGCCTCATGCTGGGCTTTTACGCCTTCATGCTGATGATGTTTAGCCTCTCATCCCATGGAGTGGGCTTTGGAACAATCGCCGTGGTGCTCCTTGGCATGGTTCTCTTTGCGATGTTTTTTTCCGTTTACTGGCCTCTGGTCGTCCTTTTTGAGCAGCCCGTCAGCGTGCGCTTCAAAAACTGCCTGCTCTTCTGCGTCCGCTTTTTTTGGAAAATACTTGGGTGTGCACTGCTTCAAATCCTCTACTGGGGTATAACCGCGCTGCTCTTCCCGTGGTCTGTCATCCTTCTTTTGTTCCTCGGAATCTGGTTCATCGTATTCGTCGCATGCTTTCTTCTCTACGATACGATGAACAGCGTCTTCGGCATCGAGGAGCAGATCGCCCGGGCATTTCCCGAGCAGGCCGCGTTTTATGAGAGTGACGAGGAGTGGCTGCGGCGCAGGGAACGGGAAGGGTAAAACATGATATACCGATGGCATTGTCTTCCATGGGCATCCCACAATTTCCGCAAGGCTTTCCATCCATTCATGCAATAACGGATTACTTCAAGCCGCAACCCGTCCCATCTCTTGAACGCCTGCATTTCCCTCTCCTAAAGACCCATGAACTGAGTGGGTTTTTCATCTGCTTTACAGCCATCATTTACAAGCAGGATTTTACATGACTGCTATTTTTTCAAAAAATCGCTAAATTCCTTCAATTCCCTTTTCTTATTTTCTGAAAGACAGTTAAACTCTATGTTTTGTATCGCGCCTTCCAATGCATATAAATGTACCAGACACACATTCGGGTATATTTGCTTTAACCTGAGAAATGCGTCTTTTGCGCCCGCTTCCATCAGCTTCCCGGAAGAATCAATGCCAACAGAAGTTAGCTTTTTCTCCATTTCTTTGCCAATATTCATCATTGACGTCAGTCCTGCCATAGTTTCCTCTCACATCCCATAGTTCTCTTATTACTGCAGTCGAGCAGACAAGCGGCTCACGCCGCAGGCCCCTCACAGATCCGTGCGTGCGCCTTTCACGCACACGGCTCCTCATAGTAACATTCACGTTTAGAATAACCTCACATAATATAGCTTTTCTTCTGGCTTCGTCTGTTCAGTGCTTTACACAGATATCTTTGGGT
>CANOFI010000254.1 GCA_947565255.1 uncultured Lachnospiraceae bacterium | reverse complement strand
GTTCCGGGGCTGGTTCTGGATCAGCTCCCTGCAATCGGGGAGGAAATGAAGCTCTATACGTATATGCACGTGCGCGAGGATGACATTTCCCTGTTCGGCTTTTTGACAAAAGATGAACTGCATATTTTTAAGCTCCTGTTGTCCGTGAGCGGTGTCGGACCGAAGGGTGCACTGGGGATTCTGTCCGTGCTCTCCGGACGCGATCTGCGTCTGGCCCTGCATACGCAGGATGCCAGGGCAATTGCAAAAGCGCCTGGAATCGGTGCCAAAACAGCGCAGAGGGTAATTATTGATTTGAAGGATAAGTTAAAATTAGACGATATATGGGAGGAAGACGCGTCTTTTGTATCTGCAGATTCAAAGGGGGACAATACAGTACAAAAAGAAGCGGTTGAGGCGCTTACTGCGCTGGGATACAGCGCTGCGCAGGCAGCGTCGGCGGTAAAGCAGGTTGCATTTCAGGAAGATATGACGGTAGAAGACTGTTTAAAGCAGGCGTTAAAATATTTTTAACCGTTGCCGGTGAAGGATGAATCAGCATGGAAAAAAGAATGATTACAACAGAATTTACGACGGAAGACAGTATCATTGAACAGCATCTGCGCCCAAAGATGTTAGAGGAATACATTGGACAGACGAAAGCGAAGGAGAATTTAAAAGTATACATAGAGGCAGCAAAGCAGCGCGGCGAAGCGCTGGACCATGTGCTGTTTTACGGTCCCCCCGGACTAGGAAAAACAACATTTGCAGGAGTAATTGCCAATGAGATGCAGGTGCATATGAAGGTGACGTCCGGGCCGGCAATTGAAAAGCCTGGCGAGATGGCGGCGATTTTAAATAATCTCCAAAAGGGAGATGTATTGTTTGTAGATGAAATTCACCGCCTGAACCGTCAGGTGGAAGAGGTTTTATATCCGGCAATGGAGGATTATGCGATTGATATTATGATCGGAAAGGGACCGACTGCGCGCTCCGTGCGCCTGGAACTGCCTCCGTTTACCCTGATTGGTGCCACAACAAGGGCGGGACTTTTAACGGCGCCGCTGCGGGACCGGTTCGGCGTGATACACCGGCTGGAATTTTATACACCGGAGGAATTAAAGCAGATTATTCTGCGCTCGGCCTCTGTCTTAAATGTGGAGATTGATAAAGAAGGAGCCATGGAGCTTGCAAGGCGCTCGCGCGGGACGCCGAGACTGGCCAACCGTCTGTTAAAGCGGGTGCGGGACTTCGCCCAGGTGAAATATGACGGAAAAATCACAAAAAAAGTGGCGGATTTTGCGCTGGATTTGCTGGAGGTGGATAAGCTGGGACTGGACCAGACAGACCGTAATCTGTTAGAAACGGTGATGGAGCGTTTTGACGGGGGACCGGTCGGGCTGGATAATCTGGCGGCGGCGATTGGGGAAGATACGGGAACAATCGAGGATATGTATGAACCCTATTTAATACAGAACGGGCTTTTAGTGCGTACACCGAGGGGGAGGATGGCAACAAAGGAGGCATACCGGCATTTTGGAAAAACAAAAGAAACTAGTTGACATACAATTGTAAAAAAATTATAATAGAAGTGTATGTGAATTTGTCACAGCAATTGAAAGATATGATATACAGGCTGTGTGATAAAAACAAAGATCGGAATGAGTGCAGTGAGAGTAATTGCAGGAAAAGCGAGACATATGGTTTTAAAGACGGTTCCGGGAAGAAATACAAGGCCAACGGCAGACCGCATAAAAGAAACCCTGTTTAATATTTTGCAGTTTCAGCTGGAAGGTGAACGCTTTTTAGATTTGTTCAGCGGAAGCGGCGCCATTGGAATTGAGGCGTTAAGCCGCGGTGCGTCATTTGCTGCATTTGTGGAAAAGGACAGGCGTGCTACGCAGTGTATTATGGATAATTTAAAGGCGACGCATTTAGAGGAGCATGCAAAGCTGTATACGTGTGCTGTGCTTTCTGCAGTTGCAAGGATGGACGGACAGGAGCCGTTTCGGTTTATTTTTATGGATCCTCCGTATAAAGAACAGCTGGAGGTCTCTGCGCTGCAGGCGCTGAAGCAGTCAACGCTTTTGGATGAGAATACGGTAATAATTGTTGAGGCACTGCTGGATACTTCGTTTGATTTTGCGGATGCATTGGGATTTCAGATAACCAGGGTAAAAGAATATAAGACAAACAAACATGTATTTTTGTGTTTGCATGAGGATGAAACATGAGTAAGGCAATTTATCCGGGAAGCTTTGATCCGGTGACATACGGACATTTGGATATTATCAGGCGTTCTGCCCAGATTGTAGATGAGCTGGTCGTCGGTGTATTGATAAATAACGCAAAAAATCCATTTTTTTCATTAGAGGAGCGCGTTGAAATTTTAGAAGAAATGACAAAAGACAGTTCCAATATCCGGATTTGCTCTTTTGACGGCCTGTTAGTGGAGTTTGCCAGAAAACAGCAGGCAAATGTCATTGTCCGCGGTCTGCGTGCGGTGACGGATTTTGAGTATGAGCTGCAGATGGCGCAGACCAATCATATCCTCGATGAAAAGATTGATACTATTTTTTTGACAACCAGTCTGGAATATGCATATTTAAGCTCTTCGATTGTGAAGGAGGTTGCGTTGCTTCATGGTGATATCAGCAGTTTTGTGCCGGAATATGTAATCGGAAAAATGCAGGAGAAATTAAGAAAGGTACATCAGGAGCAATGAAAGATTTCCATTGTCGGGAAAAGAATTTAGGAGGATTGTTATGACAAGCAAGATTGAACAGATTATTGAGGAGTTGGAGCAGTATATTATTGAGGAATGCAAGCCATACCCCCTATCAAAGTCCAAAATTGTTGTGGACAGAGACCGCATTGAGTCGCTGATTAGTGAATTGCAAATGAAAATGCCCGGAGAAATCAAGAGATTTAGAAAGGTACTGGAAAATAAAAGCGCGATTTTAGAGGATGCGCAGAATAAGGCGGATGCCATGTTAGAGGATGCGAATGCCAATGTCAGGAAGCTGGTGAGCGATCATGAAATTGTTCAGGCGGCAACTGCGGATGCCAATGCGATTATTGCGGATGCGCAGCAAAGGGCGGAACAGATTATCCGCGCGGCAAAGCAGGAGGCAGATGGGTTAAAGAACAGTTCTCTTGCATATGTGGGAGAATCCCTGAATAATTTACAGCTGTTAATCGGCAATACGATGTCCACAATTGATGGGAAGATGAAAGGTGTCTTAGAGTCCATGCAGAACTATTATACCATCATTGAGGAAAATAAAAATGAGATTGCGGCGATGAATCAGGAGGAGGAACCACTCCAGCAGCAGTTAGACGACCTTTCTGTAATGAACCTAAACTACGAATAGCCGGCAGAAAAATCTTCTCCGCTGTAATGAATACTCATAAGTTGTGCGTTTATTCGGAATAACTTTCCATAATAGTTTGAACAGATTTAAACGTTAGATAACTAATACCTAAAAAAC
>CANOFI010000253.1 GCA_947565255.1 uncultured Lachnospiraceae bacterium | reverse complement strand
CACTTGCATTACCGCCTGGTTTTTCACTCGCCTTTGGATTTGATGATGCTTCCGGATTCTCACTTGCATTACCACCTGGTTTTCCACTCGCATCCGGACTCACGGATGCTTCTGGATTCTCACTTGCATTAGCATCTGGTTTGCCGCTCACCTCTGGCGTTCTGCTCGGCACCACCTCCGGCGTTTTGACAGGCTCTGCACTTTTTTCAGGCGTCTGGCTCGGCGAAACACCCGGCGTATATGGACGAAATACAACCTCATCCCCTGCCAGCTCATTCAGATACATTTCTAAGTTTGTATACCCATCCGGCGATAATTCCATTCCGTTCCTGTCGTCTGCATCTGCTGCATTCAAGCCATGGGCAATCTCCCAGTCATCCGGCATTCCATCATGGTCCGTATCGGCAGGCGCCTCGCCGCCCTTTAAAACCGGATATCCGCCAGCATCCTCCTGGCTGTCAATAATACCTTCTAATCCATCCTTGCTTCCCTTAAGTGTAGAAGTGCCAAGCCTGGTTTCTTCCACATATCTGGCATCCAGATAATCCTGTTTGGGAACGGTTGCCCCTACATTCGCAAGAACGCTGGCATAGGCCTCCTCCGCAGTCTCTGTTTCCACATAAGAAGGGAAAAATGGTTCATTGCTCCTGACATCCGCCGTTGTTGAATTTTTTCCGGCTGATGACGCCCTTCCTTTTTCCCACGCATCATCCTCCGCCTTCAGAAGCACCTTCCCCGTTTTGTCTACCAGCATATTTCCTGACAAATATGCCATCTGCATATCATTTGTTCCCAGCTCATTTCCGTCGATGGTAAATATCTTCATATCTCTGCTGACAGCGCCTTTTTTATAATAATTATTGACAAAGTTAATTCGCTTCACACCGCCGTCTGTCGTGCGGTCCCTGAAATTATAAACGACATTATTGCGGACATCCAGCTTTCCGGCATACGTCACGCCATCCTGCTCCATGCCGCCTGCCAGCGACCAGTTCCGCCCGGTACAGTTCACCAGCAGATTGTGATGATAACTCCCGATATTGCCGCTGATGGAACCCGCAAACGAATGTTTTTCGGTCTTATCCCGGTCATCTGCATCGTAATGCACCGAATTATTCAATGCTTCTGCAATCAGATTATGCTGAAATGTAATATTTTTTGCACCCCGTGAGCTTGTTCCCTCATCTGTTGTCCAGGAAATAGAGCAATGGTCTATAATCGAGTGGTTCGCTCCGGCCATCCCCATTCCGTCCGTAGAGACTCCGTTCGCATCGCCAACCCGCAGGCGGACATGCCGGATAATCACATCTTCCGCATAAAAAATTCCAAAAGCATGGTGCGTCAGGGTAATACCATCCCCAGGTGCCGTCTGTCCGGCAATATACACATTACCGCCATCCGCCGGAACTTTCAGTCTGCTTTCCAGCTGAATGACTCCGCCCACCCGGAAAACAACGATACGCGGTCCCTTTTCGACCTCGACTGCCTCACGAAGGCTCCCCGGACCGGAATCATTTAAATTTGTCACTTCTATCACACGGCCCCCGCGGCCGCCTTTTGCAAAGCGTCCGTACCCCTCCGCGCTTGGAAATGCAAGGTGAACAACCTCAAAAGACATCACGCTTCCTTTTATGACACCCTTATCCGTATGCTCATCAATCCTCCAGTAATACGTTTCCATGTGGGAACAATTTTGCAGAGCAAAGGTTGTCTGGGTCTGATTGCCTTTAAATTCCGGTGACTGTACGGTCGCAGCATTTACTGCGTCATAGTCCGTTCCCAGATAGACGTCATGGCTTACCGCGCCCTGCGCCGCCTCCCACGAAAGCCCTTCCTCCGGCTGAAAATGCGTCTCGCCGTCTTTGGGGCTTGCTTTCTTAATGCTGTTTTCCGGATCTGCATCATCAATCGCAAATGCGTTGAGAACCGCACTGTCGTATTCCCCATCTCCGTTTGGTTTAACCAGAACCGTCACCGTCCTGCCTTCTGCCGCCTCAAACTGTGAAAATGTGATTGCTGCCTCGTCATCTGTATTCGCCCGCGTCACACTTGCAATTTTGGCTTTCTCTTCTCCATCAATCAACAGCGTCATGCTGCTTCCCTTTACCAAATCAAAAAAACTATGCCAGGTCTTAAGTGTATGGACACCAGCCTCCAGCCCGCTGATTTCAAGTTTTATCGTCCCTCCGCTTACCTTTTCACTGCCGAAATCAACGAGCACACCGTCGGCCGTAAGCCTTGGAGATGTGTCATCGCCATCGCGAAGCAAACCTTTATACAATGCACCTTTGACATCACCGCCGGTTGTTCCTCCGTTGCTCAGGGTAAATGTCACGCCATTAACTGTCGTTGTTAACTTAGAGCCTTTTAATATTTTCCAGTTATCAAACTGCTCTGACCACGCCAGCGGCCGGTTTTCATCCTTGTCGATATCCACACGAATCGGAATCCGCTCTCCGGCAGATGCTGCCTTTACTTCCCCGGTGCCTTCTTCAACCCCAAAACCAAACATGCCGCAGCACATAGATAAAGACAGCATAAACGCCGCCATTTTTTTCCATATATTCCTGTTTGACTGTTTCATGTGAGTCCTCCTTATTCCTCTTGTAAATGATAAATACTATTAATATAACTATCAAAACTTTCTAGCAAAACGATTTTACTTTTATGTACAATTGAAAAAATTCAAAGCCTGATTTCTCATTCCAGAGCTGGAAAATATATTCAGCATGTTTGCTCTTTTATATCACGAACACCGCTGAATATAATAGAACATTTTTCAGAACAATGGAAGCAGCAATGTTTGTCCAACATAAATTTCATTCGGGTCTTTAATCCCATTAACGGAAAGAATAATTCTGTACGCTACATGATAATCCAAACCGGCATCCTTGCATATAGCTATTAATGAATCTCCATTTTTAACCGTATATGCCTGAAAATTTACCTTATTTGTATCATTCCCAGCCTCATTCACAGAATCTTGTTTTGCAGTTTCTCTTTCTTTCACAGCGTTTTGCTCTTCTGTTTTGCTTTCCTGCACCGGGTCTTGCTTAACAGTCTCATTATCTTTATCGTTTTTTTCACTTTTGTCCCTGCTTTCCGTTTCTTTGGATTCTGTTTCCGCTTTGGAAGCATTTATCCCAATTTCCAGATTTTTACGCATCTCAGATTTTATTGAGTCAATCTCACTTGCCTGGGCTGATATTGTCTGACTCTGGGAAGCGATTTCCTTCTCTAATTCCTTTTGCTTATCGATCTGTTTTGCATACTTTCCAGACAAAAAAATTGTTGCCGCAACAAGTAAAACCACTGCAATAATCAGTATCCCCTGTATTAATTTATAGCTCCTTTTTATTGTATGAATTTCATCATTCTTCCATATATTATTCAATGGCTTGGGGTTATTTATTTTAATCTTTTTTCCGACATCATCATAAATGTAGAATCCCTTCAGTTCCTCTATCCTTCCATTTTTCCACTGAAAAAATCCCCTTAAATGCTGTACAGGGTCAATGACATACGCCACCTGTACTTTATCAAATTCTGCTATCGCTTTGTCGATATCCGC
>CANOFI010000252.1 GCA_947565255.1 uncultured Lachnospiraceae bacterium | reverse complement strand
TAAAAGGAAATAATTGTTATATTTACTAAGGAGGAAAAAATGGTCAAAAAAGATAAAAATAAATGGTTTGGTAAAGATGATAAAAAACGAAACTGATAAAAATTCTGACAAAGGAGGATTGCCATATCCAGCCATATAAATTAATGAAATTTTTCAATTTTCTAAAATAAACTAACTTGAAAGAGGAGAACAGAGTATGAAGAAATGTTTTAGAAAAATCAACGCGGCCGTACTGGCAGGAATGATGCTGATGACTGCTGCACCATGCAATTTTACAACGGTTTTTGCAAAAGGACTTTCCAGACAGGAGCAAATATCCATGGTCCAGAATGAACACAAAATTCCTTATACGGACAAGACCGAAAAGACGATGGACGGTACATTTCTTTCCGTAACCGGATTTGCCGGGACCGGAGGACAAGACGAACGGGTGCAGGACCGCTCCGGATATATCAATACGACATACTATTGTGAGGTACATACGGAGGAAGAATTTCTGGATGCCCTGCAAAGAGCCAGGTCAGGCAGTATAAAGGTCATTGAAATCTGCGAGGATTTATATCTGGGCTGGAATGAGCTGTCTGAGGAAGCAAAAGCATATTCGTTTATCGATGTATTCAGCGGTACGGATACCTACAAGGGCACGCCCTGCAGCAATCCTTCTTTTGTGGAGGCGGGAGTGTCCCAGATTGAACTCAATGATATAAATGGGCTGACGGTTTTCTCCAGAGGAGGGAATAAAATCTGCCATACAACAATCAAGCTGCTGTCAGGTGTTCATGACCTTATCATACGCAATCTGGAATTTACGGATCTGTGGGATTGGCGCGATCAGCGGACAACCGGCTTTGGAAGCCAGGGAACAGGCACATATACAAAGCTTCCGTATCTCAAAATTAATGGCGCCAGCAACGTATGGATCGATCACTGCAATTTTGCCGTTTCTTATTTAGCAAATACGGATCTTGAAAACGGCGCAGCCGGCGTCTCAATTACCTGGTGCAATATCGGCGGCGTCGATTATTCCGCAGGGAGCATGTTTTATAAGACCATTGCGTATCTGGAAGAATTATACCTGCAGAATAAAAAAAATCCGGATGCCGGGGTATTTAAGGTGTATAAAATCATGCGGGATAACGGTATGACAAAAGAGGACATCGCCCAGTATATGGGATATGAAAATCTGGCCCATATGTGTGGTGCAGGTGATGCCGACAGCTGGTGGATTGACAAGCAGAATGACCGGGACGGAAATTTTCCTAACCTGACGCCGAATCTGACAAAAATGGAAGCAAATGAACGCATTCGTTTCACGCTTGCATATAACCACTGGGTCAATATGGGGTCCAGACTTCCCATGATACGGGGAGGAGTTGGACATCTCGTAAATTGTTTTACAGATAATAGTTCCCTGGCAAAAATACAGGAGCTTCTGGAATCAAAGGATGGAGAGAAAAAATCCATCCGCGAGCAGATAGCGGACCTCTCCCTTAACCACGTAGACACTTCGTTTTTGTGCCGGGGACAGGATGCCAGAAACGGCGCGTCTATAGCGGCAGATACGTGTGTGTATAAGGGCGTCACCGCTCCAATGATTGGGCGGGAACATCAGCTTACCAAAAAAGAAGACAGCAATTATCAGCTAAATACAGACGGACTTACGGTTTTTGGATACAATCACAGCCTGATTGTGAATTCTAAAGTTGCAAAGCTGGGCAGCGAGACTTTCTATACCGGTTCCAGCTGGGATTTTGACGGTATTAATGATTTTACGGATGGCTTTACCTGGAATGAGGAAAAGATAACGCTCGGCAGCTGGTCGTGGGGAAAGCCAAAGCCGTCGGACGCTTCAGACAGTCTTTTGTGGAAGGGATACCGCCACGATATGGAAGATACCGATAACGACGGAGAGTTAGAGCTTTCCTACCATTATCAGACATTTCCGCTGGAGGATGTGGAAGAAAATGTATGTAAATATGCAGGTGCATATACAATGAACCTGACAAGTGAAGAATGGCTCAAGACAGAATATACGGCAGAGGATATCCCTGATATAGAGGCAAAGCTGGTAAATCCGGAACAGGAAGTGCCAATTGAAAAAATTGAACTGTCCAAAAAAAATGCGGAAACTTTGTATATTCAGGAAGAATTTATGCAGCTGGACGCAAGAGTAACTCCGTCCCATACAACAGAAAAGGCAGAAACCTTTACATGGACATCCAGTAATGAAGATGCCGCAACCGTAAATGAATGCGGACTGGTCATTCCGAAAGCTGCCGGAAAGACGACTATTACGGTGACCACCAAAAACGGGTTAAAAGCTTCCTGTGATATAACCGTAAAAAATATTCCCACCAAACCAGAAATAAAAAATATTCCAAATGAACTATATGAAGGGGATATCTTCGCACTGAAGGCAGATGTCATGCAGGGCGATTTGTCAGAGGAGACGGTTGTATGGGAAAATGCCAATACAAGGACAAAAGTGCTTGATGAAACCACCGGAATTTTCCAGGCGCTGAAAGCAGGCCAGGGCAAGGTGAAGTTGACTGTAAATTACCCGGGAAACCGTATTCCAAGCCCACAAACCAGCAGCCAGAACAGCAAAACTGCAACATTTACAATTAAACATGCAGATGTTCTTGTAACAGGTGTCGACGTACCAGAGCACGTCGTGATAAAACCGGGGGAAAAAGCCTCCTTAGCTGCATCTGTCGTGCCGGAACATGCAACGAATCAAAAATTACTCTATACAGTTTCAGACAGTGCCGTGGCAGCGGTTGATTTAGAAGGCAATGTAACTGGTATCGCAGCGGGCGAGACAGTCGTAGCAGTCACATCTGTCAACGGCGGGTTTACAAAAGAATGTAAGATAAAGGTTGAAAAAGATACAAGTGAAGTAAAACCTCCGGTTTCTCCATCCCCAGGGCCGGAAGGTTCACAACCGCCATCACAGACGGTGAAGAAAGGAGATGTGAATCAGGATAATAAAATTACGCTTGCCGATGCACAGATGGCATTAAAAGCTGCATTGAATCTGATTTCATTAGATGAAAACCAGAAAAAAGCAGCAGATGTGAACGGCAGCGGCGGGATAGAATTAAAAGATGCACAGCAAATTTTGAAGGTAGCGCTGAATCTGGATACATTTGATGAAGCAGAAAAAACAGTAAAGACAAAAGCATTTCTGAAAAAACATCCTGGTATTTAAAACTGGTATGAAAACTTCGTATTTAAGATTAATATTTATAGCAATCCTAATAATTATAATTCGTTTTTAAGAACAAAAGAAAAAAGCCGGGAATAAGCAGTAAAACGGCAGCTGCGCGTTAGAGCAGGTCTGAAAAATGCCCTAATCGTGCGCCTCTACCATAATCAGAATTCCTTTCTGGAAGGAAATTTCCGCTTCCTCAGCGGCAATCTCATTGCTTATTCCCAGGCTGTTATCGCTTGTCATCGTATATTGTTCCAACGGATACTTAAATCCTGTCAAAGTCAACCCCTCAACCCTTGTCGTCAATGGCAGAAAAGATTCATAATCGGTCAGGAACATGCAAAGAAAGTTCTATCAGTTGCTGTTTAT
>CANOFI010000251.1 GCA_947565255.1 uncultured Lachnospiraceae bacterium | reverse complement strand
ATGGATATTGAGATCAATCGGTTTGGATAAATCCAGGCTGAAAATACCCATGATGGACTTGGCATCAATCACGTATCTGCCGGATACCAGGTCAAAATCATAGTCAAATTTTGTGACATCGTTTACAAAAGATTTCACTTTATCGATGGAGTTTAGTGATATTTGTACTGTTTTCATGTGGTGCTACCTCCCTTAATGATTACGTTTGTGCGCCTGAATGGACATAGAACTAATCATTACAGACTTGAAACGGTACATAGAATATTTATGTACATTCTTATATTACATAGGATAAAGGGAAAAGTCAATAAAAAACAATGCAAAATCATGAAAAAGAAAATGGAAGAAAGTGTGAAGGAATGTGAAAAAGATAAAAAAAGCGGCGCTGCACAATTTAGGATGTAAAGTCAATGCCTATGAGACCGATGCCATGCAGCAGCTTTTAGAGGAGAACGGGTATGAGATTGTACCGTTTGGGCCCGGAGCAGACGTGTATATTATCAATACCTGTACCGTGACAAACATTGCCGACCGAAAGTCCAGACAAATGCTGCACAAAGCAAAAAAAATGAATCCGGATGCCATCGTAGTCGCTGTCGGATGTTATGTACAGACGGCAGAACAGAGGGGTGAATTGGATGCATGTGTCGATATCATTGTTGGAAATAACCGCAAAAAAGATATTGTCGCACTGTTGGAGGAATATCAGAAGGGAAAGAACCAGACAGGTTATATAGATATAAATCAAAAAGGTCTAGAATATGAAGCGCTGCATATCAATAAAACCGGAAAACACACCCGCGCCTATGTAAAAGTACAGGACGGATGCAATCAGTTCTGCAGTTACTGTATTATCCCCTATGCCCGCGGAAGAGTCAGAAGCCGTAAAATAGACGATGTAGTGGAAGAAATGAAACAACTGGCGCAGAATGGATACAGGGAAATTGTCATTACGGGAATCCACGTCAGCTCCTATGGAACAGATTTTGAAGAAAAAGAAAATCTGCTCACTCTCCTGAAAAAGGTGCATGACATACAGCCGGTCAGCCGTATCCGGTTAAGCTCACTCGAGCCGAGGATTATCACGCCGGAATTTGTGCGGGAATTATGTACATTAGAAAAAGTATGCCCGCATTTTCATTTGTCGCTGCAGAGTGGCTGTGATGAGACGTTACGCCGCATGAACCGGCGCTATACAACGAAAGAGTACGCGAAAGCCTGTGAGCTGCTTCGGTCGTATTACACGCATCCGGCTGTTACAACAGATGTGATTACCGGATTTCCGGGGGAAACAAAAGAGGAATTTTTGAAGACGGTCCGGTTTGTGGAGGACATGCAGTTTTACGAAACCCATATTTTTAAATATTCAAAACGGCAGGGGACAAAAGCCGCCGTGATGCCGAATCAGGTTACAGAAGAGGTAAAGTCGCACAGAAGCAGTGTGCTTTTGGAGCTGAACAAAAGAAATAGCCGTAAATTCCGTGAATACTATATCGGAAAGCAGGTCGAAGCGCTTATGGAGGAGGCCGTCACAATAGAAGGCGAGGTTTATCAGACAGGGCATACAAGAGAGTATGTGAAAGTTGCCCAAAAAGAAAGTAAAAATCTTTCAAATACCGTGATAACCAGGAAAATCTCAAAATTTTTGACGGATGATTTATTGTTGTTTGGTAATTAATGCAAAAAACTCATTGAAATTTTTGTTTTTTTATATTAAAATGTTTATATGTGTGGAAATGATTGTCTGGCTTTGAGAACAGCCGGGCGGATAAGGACGTGAAAGAAAGATGCAGGACAAGAACAATACGCTTTACTTTAAAGTGCAGATGGATCAGGAAGTAGAAGTGAAGGAGGTGCTTCGGGTGGTTCATGAAGCACTGAGCAAAAAAGGATATAATCCGGTGAATCAGATTGTAGGTTATATCATGTCTGGAGATCCGTCATATATTACCAGTTACAATAATGCAAGAAGCCTCATTATGAAGGTGGAACGAGATGAACTGGTAGAGGAAGTATTAGGTGAGTATATTAAGTATAATGGATGGGACCGGTAGGGAATATCATATGAGAATTATGGGTCTGGATTACGGCTCGAAAACCGTAGGTGTGGCTGTAAGCGATGCTCTGGGACTGACTGCACAGGGAATTGAGACAGTAAAAAGGAAAGCAGAGAATAAGCTGAGGCAGACACTTGCGAGGCTGGAAGAGTTGATTGCACAATACGAAGTCGATACCATTGTATTAGGGTATCCCAAACATATGAATAATACGGTGGGAGACAGAGCGGAAAAAACATTAGAATTTAAGGAGATACTGGAAAAAAGGACAGGGCTTCCTGTAGTGATGTGGGATGAGCGCCTTACGACAGCCGAGGCAGAGCGTGCTCTGATGGAGGGCAGAGTTCGCCGTGAGCAGCGGAAAACGTACGTGGACAAGCTGGCAGCGGTATTAATTCTGCAGAGTTATCTGGATGCCAAAAGCATTGAAAGAGGTTAAATTAATATGGATAAGATTACATTTACTTTTTCTGATACGGAAGAAACAGTAGAATTTTTTGTGGTGGAACAAACGAAATTTCAGGGGCAGCAGTACCTGCTTGTTGCAGACAGTGAGGATGAGGAGGAAGAAGCGCAGGCTTATATTTTTAAGGATTTATCCGTTCCTGAGGACGAGGAGGCAGTATACGAACTGGTCGAGGATGAAAGGGAGCTGGAGGCAGTATCAAAGATTTTTGAAGAACTTTTGGATGATGTGGATTTGAGGATGAATGAATAAATGTTGGAGGTTATGGTTTGAAAAATAGTAAAAACGCAAAGTTAAAGATTATTCCGCTGGGCGGATTAGAACAAATTGGCATGAATATAACGGCCATCGAATATGAGGACAGCATTATTGTAATTGACTGCGGTTTGTCCTTTCCGGAGGATGACATGCTCGGAATCGACCTGGTGATTCCGGATGTCACCTATTTGAAGGAAAACGCAGATAAAGTAAAGGGATTTGTTGTGACGCACGGACATGAAGACCATATCGGGGCGTTTCCGTATGTCTTAAAGGAGCTTAATGCGCCGATTTATGCGACCAAGCTGACAATCGGCATTATTGATAACAAATTAAAAGAGGCGAATCTGTTAAAATCCGTAAAGCGCAAAGTCATTAAGCACGGGCAGTCCATTAATCTTGGATGCTTCCGGATTGAATTTATTAAGACCAATCACAGCATTGTGGATGCCTCTGCGCTGGCGATTTATTCACCGGCAGGCATTGTGGTGCATACGGGCGATTTTAAGGTGGACTATACACCGGTATTCGGCGATGCGATTGATTTGCAGCGTTTTGCTGAGATTGGGAAAAAAGGCGTGCTTGCATTGATGTGTGACAGTACGAATGCGGAGCGTGCAGGCTTTACAATGTCCGAAAAGACGGTCGGCAAAAAGTTTGACAGTATATTTGCGGAGCATAAGAGCACCCGTATTATCATTGCAACGTTTGCTTCTAATGTGGACCGTGTGCAGCAGATTATTAATTCTGCATACAAATATGGCAGAAAGGTTGTCGTGGACCGTATGGAGTGCCGTATAGAGTCATCCGATCCGAAGAATGTGCC
>CANOFI010000250.1 GCA_947565255.1 uncultured Lachnospiraceae bacterium | reverse complement strand
AGGAGCAAAAATTGGTTCTTCTCCGACCGTGTGTTCCTTTGTTCACTGAGGGTATATGGAAATGTTACAGAAAATTTTAAGAAAAATCATTAGAGCAAAGATAGAAGAATGTCAAATAATATAGTATAATTCTTATGTTGCTCACCGACACCCGCAACAGGGAGGAGGTGTCTGAATGGAATTTGTAATCTCTTTTCTCGTTACTGTCGTGGGCGGTGTGGTTTGCCACCTCATTGTCAAATGGCTTGACAGCAACCATAAGGGCAACAAATAGCCTACCGGATGCTTGGCCGGTATAATAACAAGAAGAATCCCCAAACTGTGCTGCAACACGGTCTGGGGATTCGTTCTTTCGTCCAAATGGACTTGTAATCTCTTTTTGCCTATCGGCATTATAGCATATGCAGAAACCTTTTTCAATATACTTTTTGCCCCGATTGAATATCTGCATGCCGTCTCTACATGCTCCTGGAAATCTCCTCACACACTTTCATTGCCTCGATCACCGCGCTCCTGAACCCTTTTTCTTCCAGCGTCCGAACCGCGCCGATGGTCGTTCCCGCCGGTGAGCAGACCATATCCTTAAGCTCTCCCGGATGCTTTCCGGTATCGATTACCATCTTGGCACTTCCAAGAACTGCCTGCGCCGCGAACTGATAAGCCTGCGCTCTCGGCATACCGCCGGATACGGCTGCGTCCGCCATAGCCTCGATAAACATATACACATAAGCCGGAGAGCTGCCGCTTACCGCCGTCACAACATCCATAAGTTTTTCCGGAACAAGCTCTACCTTGCTGAAACTTTCAAGAATCTCCTTCACCCGGGCGATGCCCTCTTGCGTCATGTGCTCGTTCGGGCATGCCGCTGTCATGCCCTCGCCTACCATCGCCGGAGTGTTCGGCATAGTGCGGACAATCTTCACCGCCTTGCCAAACTGCTCAGACAGCCAGGAGAGCGTCTTTCCCGGCGCAATCGTAATGATAATCTTATCCTCCGTCACCTCATCTTTAATCCCTGCGATAACATCCGCATAGAACTGCGGTTTCACGGACAGGATGATAACTTCTGCATTTTTTACAACTTCTTTATTGTCAGCCGTCACATGGATTCCGAACTGCTCTTTCGCCCGCTCCCTGCCCGGCGCGAACACATCCGCCCCGATAATCTCATCTGCCTTAAAAAGCCCTTTGTTAATTACGCCGCCCATAATCGCGGACGCCATGTTTCCAGTTCCGATAAATCCTAATTTCATAATCCATACCTTCCTTTTCGCTCTTGTTTTGTATACATTTTAATAATTTGTATACAATTATTCGTTACAGATACTATAGCATCAGTTGTACACAAAGTCAATGAATTTTCTTGAATTCATTCTTAAAAAATGTTACAATTCACCCAACAAAGCAAACCTTCACGGGTTTGCACAAATAACGTACCGGGGAAATATCATGTCAGAAAAATCACCGTCTCTTGCCGAGCAGGCATATGAAAAAATAAAACAAAACATTTTGAACCTCACCTATCCGCCGGGCATGCCGCTCACGGAGGCCATGCTTACAAAAGAGCTTGGCATGAGCCGCAGCCCTGTCAGGAGCGCCATCCAGATGCTGCAGACCGAGGGGCTCATCCAGTCCGACTACTACAAATCCATAACCGTCAAGCCCATCACCCGGCAGGACATCGAAGAAATCTATCAGCTCCGGGAGCTTTTGGAAACCTCTGCCTTCCGGCATATCTTCACCTCCGGAAAGCACGTGGAATACTCCTACCGCATCGAGGAAAAGGTGGTACGCATGTGCGCCTGTGCAGAAGACCTCTATAAATGGGAGATTGCCGACACCGACATGCACATGGAGATCATACGCTCCCTCGGCAACAGCCGGATTGACAGAGTTTACGAAAACACGCTGTCTGAGCTTATCCGCATCGGCCAATGCTCCGTCAAAAACGGAATGCGGATACCAAAGACCAATGAAAACCTCAAAAAGATGGTTCAGCATATGAGAGAAGGAAATTATGAAAAATCCTTTGCCATCCTGAAAGCAGACCATTTTGAAATCGGGAAAGACAGCGCGTTGAAAATGTAAACACCGTCGCAAAAAACATGCCATTCCCAAAACAGCATAAGCACATTTACAAAAATGGAGGTAGAAAAGATGACAAACGAAGAGCTGATCTTACAGGCTAAAGAGGCCAGAGAACACGCCTATACGCCGTATTCCCATTTCCAGGTAGGCGCGGCCCTGGTTGCAAAAAGCGGGAAAATCTATCACGGCTGCAACATCGAAAACGCCGCTTACGGCCCGACGAACTGCGCGGAGCGGACGGCCTTTTTCAAGGCTGTCTATGACGGAGAGCGGGAATTTGAGCGGATTGCCATCGTAGGAGGGCCGGAAGGCTCCCCGGCAGACACATTGTGCGCCCCCTGCGGCATCTGCCGCCAGGTCATGATGGAGTTCTGCAACCCGGAGACTTTCCAGATCATACTGGCAGACGGAAAAAACAAATGCATCCAGCTCTCGCTGAAAGAAATGCTGCCTTACGGATTTGGCCCGGACAATCTTGGCTAAAATTATAATCAGAAACACACGCCCCCTAACTCTCTGAGGGCACAATAAGAAGATAGAAAAACCACCCTGCTTGGTCAAAGTTTAGGGTGGTTTTTCTATGTATGCTGCCTTCAAAACATATATAATCATACGAAAAAGGGGGCTTATGCCATGACAGATGATTTTGCAAAATACTTAAGAAAACAGAACCTCTCAGACAGCACCGTCAAATCCTATCTCTATGCCGTCAGGCAGTTTGACACGCAGCACGGCGCACCCACAAAAAAAATCTGCGCGAGCACCGTGAATGGCTCATACAATCCTACCGGCCGCGCACAGTGAACCTGCGGCTGCGCGCGGTAAACTGTTATCTGGAAAGCATCGGAAAAGAAAAGTGGAAACTGAAATTCATACGGGTGCAGCAGAAACCATTTGCGGAAAATGTAATCAGCGAGGCCGACTATGCCCATCTTAAGAACTCCCTGAAAAGAGACGGCGAGTGGGCCTGGTACTTCATCGTCCGTTTCTTCGCAGCAACGGGAGCCCGCGTAAACGAGCTGACAAAAATCAAGGTTGAAGACGTAAAGCTCGGGCATATGGAGCTATACTCCAAGGGCGGAAAAGTACGGCGAATCTACATTCCGAAATGCTTACAGGAAGAGACTCTCTCCTGGCTCGGCGGAAAGCACCAGGACAGCGGCTTTCTTTTTCTGAACAAATACGGCGCACCCATCTCCCCCAGGGGAATCTCCGGGCAGCTAAAAAAATTCGCGGCGCGCTATAACATCGACCCGGATGTAGTGTACCCGCACTCCTTCCGCCACCGTTTTGCCAAAAATTTCATGGAGCGCAGCAGCAATATTGCATTTCTCGCAGACCTTATGGGGCATGAAAATATCGAGACAACCAGAGTTTACCTGCGGAAAACAGGAGCAGAACAAAAAGAGCTGGTAGACAGGACTGTTGACTGGTAGAAAATCCTTCGCACAAAGGCAAAAAAATAAGCCGAACTTCCGATAAGAAATATTATCGGAACCAAACAGCTTAAAATCACCTGATTTTCTATGTTTTTTGAACCATTCTGACT
>CANOFI010000249.1 GCA_947565255.1 uncultured Lachnospiraceae bacterium | reverse complement strand
GACATTGGAGAATGAAATTGTCGCACTGTCCGTAGAGGAAGCTTTCTGCCAGTATGAAATCGTAACTCCCGTCTCCCACAGCGGATTATTGGCAGGCTCATTCCCGGCAAACTCCGGCTCCTCCAGCAATTCTGTAAGTCCCTTATATGGATTCTTAACCTTTGCCTCACTGTTCGTATAGGAAGCAGCCACTCCGGAAACTCCGGACTCTACCTTAATCGCTTCTTTTAATTCTAACACCTTGCCAGAGCGTTCTGCATCGTCCTTAACCTCCGGCTTCACCTCATTATCAACCAGTTCTGCGCCGTCTTTTTCAAGATCGTCAAAATCATATACTGCAATCGGCGCCGGCAAATCCTCATCAGCTCTTACATCCACCCTGTTGAGCAATGCCATGGAAGGAGCTGCCAGAGCCACTGCCATCGCAGAGGCAATGACGGCCTTTGCCTTCTTACTTACTAAAGCATCTTTTTTCATTTTTTTTTCCTCCTTAAATTTACAAAAAAACATACCAGGTAATTTTATTATACAAAAAAAACAGAAAAACATCAAGCATTTTTTCGATTTAATTTAAATATTTTTTATAATTATCAGAAAAATATAGGAATTTCAGTTAAACCGGTCAGGATACAAAAATCCTCACAATATCATTGTACATGACAAAAATCATCAGGGCAAACAGCAGCATGAGTCCTACAAAATGTATGACAGCCTCCACCTTCGTGGACACCCGCTTCCCCGTAACCGCCTCAATCAGAAGAAACACCAGTCTTCCGCCGTCCAGCGCGGGCAGCGGCAGCAAATTCATAACCCCCAGATTGGCTGTCAGAAGAATTGCCATATCAAGCATCGACAGCAAAACCATCAGGGCGCCGGAGCTTTTTGCCTGGTCGTACGTATCTCCGATGACATCCACGATACCAACCGGTCCCGCCAAATCCTTCACTCCCAGCTTCCCGGTTAACAGCATGCCAAGGCTTTTAAAGGTTGACACAATCCAGTACCGCACCTCATAAACGCTGTACTCCAGCACTTCCAGGGGATTCCCTTTTTCCCTGATACCAAGCCCCGAAATTCCAATCATATATTTTTTGGCTTCCTGGCTGTATTTTGGAGTGACAACTGCCTCCCTTTCCTCTCCGTCCCTTTCATACGTAATGGTCAGATCATCCTTACTGTTATGAAACTGAAGATAAATCGATATTTCACGGCTTAGATGAATGGTTTCTCCATTGATCGCCTTAATTTCATCGCCTTTTTTGATTCCGGCAGCTTTTAAGGGCGATTCTTCCATAACCGCCTCGCCTGACGCATCCGCAGATACCGGAACCTCAGCCAGCTGGTGCACAACCGCCGCATCGTATCCATCCAAACTGATTACCAGGACAGAGAGCACAAAAGCAAGAATAAAATTAAACACCGGTCCGGCAGCAATTACGGATATGCGCGCCCACACCCCTTTTTTTCCAAAAGCATTCTGCGCCTCCTCGTCTTCATCCTCCCCCAGCATTCTGCACTCTCCTCCAAACGGAAGCGCCTTAATGCAGTAAAAGGTCTCGCCTTTTTGAAAGCCGCAAAGCTTCGGTCCGAGGCCAAGAGAAAATTCCAGCACACAGATGCCATTTTTTTTTGCAAGCAAAAAATGACCAAACTCATGAATCAGAATGATCAGACTAAAAATTAAAATTGCAATTACAATTTTCACATTACCACCTGCTTTCTATCCATTCACGCACTGCCGCTTCTGTTTCCATAACCTGTTCAAGACCTGGATTTTTTATGACCGTATGTGCCTCCATACTCATAGAAATCACCTCAGGTATCTGCAAAAAAGCCAGACTGCCGTTTAAAAATTTCTGAACTGCCGCTTCATTGGCCGCATTATATACAGCTGGCATGCTTCCTCCAGCCTTTGCCGCCTCAAAAGCAAGCTGCAGACCATAAAAACGCTCAAAATCCGGGGCCTCAAATGTCATCTGTCCAAGCATTCCAAAATCGAGCCGCTTTGCGGACATTGGTCTTCGGTGCGGATAATACAGCGCATACTGAATCGGCAGCTTCATATCCGGCACGCCAAGCTGAGCAATCACAGCCCCATCCTGATACTGCACCATGGAGTGAATCACACTCTGCGGGTGCACAAGCACCTGAATCTGCTCCAGCTCCACATCAAACAGCCATTTTGCCTCCATCACTTCCAGCCCTTTGTTGACCATCGTTGCAGAATCAATCGTAATTTTACTGCCCATCTTCCAGTTTGGATGCTTTAAGGCATCCTCTGGCTGAATGGTTTCCATCTGCGCTTTTGTCCATGTACGAAACGGACCGCCCGATGCTGTCAGAATCACTTTTTCCAGACTTTCCCTCTGCTCGCCGTTTAAGGACTGAAAAATTGCGCTGTGTTCACTGTCCACCGGCAGAAGCGAAACCCCTTTTTCTTTCACAAGCGGCATAATCAGATGTCCTGCCGCCACCAGTGTTTCCTTATTGGCAAGGGCAATATCCTTTCCGGCTTTAATCGCCGCCATAACCGGCCGGATTCCAATCATTCCCACCACTGCGGCTACAACAGTCTCTGCTTCTTTCGCCGTAGCCGCTGCAAGCAGGCCATCCATTCCGGAATAGACCTTCACCGGACAATCACGAACCTTTCCCCTGAGCTGCCTTGCCTTCTCTTCCTCCCATACCGCTGCAATGCCCGGCTTAAATTCCCGTATCTGCCTTTCCAGCAATTCAATATTGCTCCCCGCGGCGACAGCAGTTACTTCTATATCCTTTTGTTCCCGCACAACCTCTAATGTCTGTGTTCCGATGGAACCGGTCGAACCCAGTATCGCAATACTCTTCATACAACTATCCTGCTCTTTCTCTCTAAATGAGAACATATGTTCTTCTACATCATTATTTCCGCTAAAAAGTAAATAATCGGCGCCGTAAAAATCACACTGTCAAAACGGTCCAGAATCCCCCCGTGGCCGGGAATGAGCTTTCCATAATCCTTAATCTCATAATTTCTTTTGATGGCGGACGCTGCAAGGTCCCCAATCTGTGAAATCACTGCACCAGCCCCACAAATCAACCCAAGAGTAAGCGCCGGACTGGTGATTCCCTCCATGTGCTGTCCTGCCAGATACCCATACAGCATCCCCAGAAGCAACGAGCCTGCCACTCCGCCTACCGCTCCTTCAATCGATTTTTTTGGACTGAGCTTCGGCGCCAGCTTGTGGGTTCCCAGCGTCTTATTGCACAGCATTCCCACACAGTAGGCAAACGTATCGCACACCCAGGAGCTCAAAAAAATCAGCCACACAATATAACCTCCATGTTCCAGCATCCGTGTTTTATACAAATGTGCCAGCATCACCGCAACATAAAAAAAGCCGAAAAAGACAAGCAGAATCTGATCCGTCTGATAACGCGGAAACGTCAGCACATAAATTGCCATTACCAGTATGAGAAAACCCATGCACAAATATAGAAAATACTGCTCCTTCTGCACAAACAGCAGCGCATAATAACCAGCCGCAGCCGCATAGCCTGCAAAACCAATCAATTTATTATCCACATGAAGTATTTTGTATAATTCCGTCATCCCCACCATCGAAACTTCCATTTTGAATCGCTGCCTTCTGAGCTGCCGTTACCGAACT